>JAGCKB010000263.1 GCA_017647725.1 Bacteroidaceae bacterium | reverse complement strand
TCCTATTTGTGCTATTGAACATACAAAGTTACTTTTTTAAATTATCTATTGATTATTTTTTTTGTACTTTTTTTACTTTTTTTTGGTTTTGGGCGAAAAATCTCTTGCCTCTGGCTTCTTTCTGTTTCTTTTTTGCGGTTACATAGCCCGCTATGCGCCCTTAAAATATAAATAAACATCCAATTTTTGCTCTATAAAAAACTTGACGATATAAATTTAAACAGCTTCTTAATATTTATGGCAAAATGACATAAATATTGCATTACTGCGCTATTGAACGAAATTTCCTATTTTTGAATTTGCGCCTATGTTTTTAGGAATTTTACTCAAAAAACAGTTCCTTTTTTGTGAAAATTCCGTCAGTTTTGGGACTTTTAATTAAAAATAGGGGTGATTTTTTTAAAAAATACTTGTATCTGTAATGCGGGGTGTGTAAATTTGTGGCGATTAAGAAAAAGCAAAAAGTAATAAAAAATGTCGAGATTAAGATTCGAAGTCGTAACTGCTGCTTTTGGGAAAAAAGCTGTGGAGGTACCGCTTGCCAATGAGCGTCCCTCGAAGTATTATGCCGAGAAAGTGTTTAACCGTGAGAAAATGTTCAAATATCTTCCCGGTGATGTTTATGCAAAACTTATCGATGTTATTGACAATGGCGCTCCGATGGACTTATCCATTGCCGATAGCGTTGCCGATGGTATGAAACGCTGGGCCATTGAGAATGGCGCTACACACTATACCCATTGGTTCCATCCACTCACCGAGACCACTGCCGAGAAGCACGATGCTTTTGTCGAGCACGATGGAAAGGGTGGCGTGATAGAGGAGTTCCGAGGTAATCTGCTTATGCAGCAGGAACCCGATGCTTCATCATTCCCCAATGGTGGAATACGCAGTACCTTCGAGGCACGCGGATACAGTGCGTGGGACCCTACCTCTCCTGCTTTTCTTATGGATGACACCCTTTGCGTCCCGACGGTGTTTATTTCTTATACCGGTGAGGCTCTCGACTACAAGGCGCCGCTGTTGAAAGCACTGCGCGCAGTGGATAAAGCTGCCACCGACGTATGTCGATATTTCGACAAGAATGTAAAAAAGGTAACGACCTATCTTGGTTGGGAACAGGAGTATTTTCTTGTCGACGAGGGAATGTTGCTTGCCCGTCCCGACCTTCTGCTCACAGGACGCACTCTTATGGGACACGACAGTGCCAAGAACCAACAGTTGGAAGACCACTATTTCGGCTCTATTCCCAAGCGCGTTGCCGCATTTATGAAAGAACTCGAGATTGAGGCATTGCGACTTGGTATTCCTGCAAAGACCTGTCACAACGAGGCTGCACCTAACCAATTCGAACTTGCTCCCATATACGAGGAGTGCAACCTTGCCGTCGACCATAATATGTTGATAATGGCAATAATGAAAGAGGTTGCGCGTCGTCACGGATTCCGCGTGCTTCTGCACGAGAAACCTTTCAAGGGTGTAAACGGCTCAGGCAAACACAATAACTGGTCGCTTGGAACAGATACAGGCACGCTGCTTATGGCACCCGGAAAGACCGACAAGGATAACCTGCGTTTCATAACTTTCGTGGTTAATACTCTTGCTGCAATCTACCGTCACAACGGACTGTTGAAAGCCAGCATAATGTCGGCTGCCAATTCGCATCGTCTGGGAGCGGCCGAGGCTCCTCCTGCCATTATCTCAAGCTTCTTGGGGTCGCATCTCTCCTCGGTGCTCGACCATTTCGAAACTACCGACGATGTTGTCAGAATACTCAGCAAGCGCGAACTTCGTCTTAACATACCTCGTATCCCCGAGCTTATGATAGATAATACCGACCGCAACCGTACCTCGCCTTTTGCCTTTACAGGTAATCGTTTCGAGTTTCGCGCTGTTGGTGCCGAGGCAAACTGTGCATCGGCAATGATTGCTCTTAACACAGCTATGGCCGAGCAGCTTGTGATTTTCAAACGCGAGGTAGACGAACTTATTGAGCAGGGTATTGCTAAGGAGGATGCTCTTGTGCAGATAATACGTAAATATATAAAGTACAGCAAGCCCATTCGCTTCGATGGAAACGGTTACAGTGACGAGTGGCGTCGTGAGGCCGAGCAGCGTGGACTTGACTGTGAGGCAAGCGCTCCGATTGTGTTCGACCGTTATCTCGACAACGAGAGTATAGACATGTTCCGTAACCTCGAGGTAATGACCGAGACCGAGCTTCGTGCCCGCAACGAGATAAAATGGGAGATGTATACCAAAAAGATACAGATTGAGGCTCGCGTTCTTGGCGACCTTGCTCTTAATCACATTGTACCTACTGCAACAAAATATCAGAGTTCGTTGCTCGATAATATAATTAAGATGGAGCAGGTACTTGGTAAAGAGGAGGGCGACAGAGCATCGAAAGAGAACATCGACACAGTGCGCACTATTGCCAATAGTGTTGCCGAGATTCGTCGTATGGTAGATGAGATGGTCGAGCGTCGCAAGGTTGCCAACCGCATTGTCGAGGAGCGTGCCAAGGCTGTTGCTTATCACGATACAGTTGCTCCAATGCTCGAGGCTATACGTTCACACATCGACAAACTTGAACTTATAGTAGACAATGAACTTTGGACTCTTCCCAAATATCGCGAATTACTGTTTATCGTTTAAAAATCAGCTGATATATACGATAAATGGCGGCAATTTTGCCGCCATTTATCGTATGATACTATTCGTATCTTATTGCCTCTATCGGGTCTAAGGCTGCCGCTTTTTTTGCCGGGTACCAACCAAAAAATACTCCGGTAAAGGTACAGACTGCAAAACTGAGAACCACGCTCCAGGGTTGCACAAATACGGGCCAGTTGAACACTATGTTTATAAGGTAGGAGAGTCCTGCACCAAACAATACGCCAATAAGACCGCCGGTGACACTTATCAATATTGCTTCAATGAGAAATTGACTAAGGATATCAATTCCTCTTGCACCGACCGACATTCTGAGACCAATCTCCTTGGTGCGCTCGGTAACCGATACATACATAATATTCATAATGCCTATGCCACCCACAATGAGAGAAATACCGGCAACGCAGCCAAGCAGAATTGTGAGCATATCGGTAGTGGTGTTCATCATCTCGCTTAGTTCCTGCTGCGAACGTATGGTGAAATTATTTTCCTGTCCATCCTGTAATTTGTGATTACGTCGCAATATCTCGGTAATCTCATCTATGGCGTCGTTGGTGATTTCTTCGTTTATTGCCGAGGCATTTATTCCCTGTATGTGGTTTATTGCCAGAATACGTTTCATTACACTTGTATAGGGTGCAAGAACCATATTATCCTGGTCCATTCCCATACTGTTATATCCTTTCGATTCAATGGTGCCAATGACGGTGAACGGGATGCTCCCGAAACGTATTACCTTGCCTATAGGCTCCTCGCCGTTAGGGAACAGCTCGTCAATAACGGTTTTTCCAAGCACGCATACTTTGGCTGCTGTCTTAACCTCGTGCTCTCCAAACATCACACCGTCGTCAATTTTGAGTTGTCGTATTGTAAGATACTCTTCGGTCACGCCATACATTGTCGAAGGGGTGTTGCGGTTGCCATATATAAACTGTCCGCCACTGTTGACACTGGGGCTTACTGCCGAGAGTAGTCGGGCTTCGTTGCGTATGCTCTCGTAGTCTTCGCGTCTGAGTGTCTGCATATCGCTGCTGCTCTGTCTCACACCACCGCGACGGTCGCCACCGGGTTGAATCATTATCATATTGGAGCCCATTTCGGAAATCTGTGCCTGAATACTGCGCTTGGAACCTTGACCAATGGCCAACATAGTAATAACAGAACAGACGCCGATGATTATTCCCAGCATCGTAAGGAATGCACGTGTCTTGTTGCCGGCTATCGCGCGAAGGGCTATCTTAAAAAGGTTTATGATATTCATTTCTGTCTCTCTTTTTGTGGGTTACTCATCGTCGTTGACGGGAAGCGATGCGAGTGTCTCGGCTGCCGATAATGGGGCATCGTTCTTTGTGTCCGACTTTATCTTTCCATCCTTTAGTACAATGTTACGTGTGCTGTACTGCGCAATCTCGGGGTTGTGCGTAACAAAAATAATTGTTCGCCCCTCTTTGTGCAACTGCTGGAAAAGGGTTAGAATTTCGAATGAGGTGCGGGTGTCGAGGTTACCTGTTGCCTCGTCGGCAAGTATTACCGATGGGTTGTTTACAAGGGCGCGTGCTATTGCAACACGTTGCATCTGTCCACCGCTCATCTGGTTGCTCTTGTGCATAAGACGGTCGCCCAATCCCACAGCTTCCAATGCCTCGACGGCGCGTTTACGACGCTCGCTGCTGCCTACTTTTGAGTTATACATAAGCGGAAGCTCTACATTCTCTACTGCTGTGGTTTTGGGCAGTAGGTTGTAGCTCTGGAATACAAATCCAATTTTTCGCATTCTCATTCCTGCGCGCTGGTTCTTACTCATTTTACGCACCGGGATGCCATCGAGACGGTACTCGCCGCTTGTTGGGGTATCGAGGCAACCTAACAGGTTCAGGAGTGTCGATTTTCCCGAGCCCGAACTTCCCATTATGGTAACAAACTCATTTTCGTGAATGGTGAAACTGATGCCGCGCAGTGCGCGTACTGTCTCATCGCCAACGATGAATTCCCTGCGTACGTCGCTCAGTTCAATTATAGGTTTTTTCATATTCGTATATCTTGAAACTACCTTATTTATTTCTTCTTCTTCGATGGAGGAGGGCCGGGGGCAAAGGGACTGCGCTCGGTGCTCTTGGCAGTAGCTTTGTTGCCAAATTCTATGTCACTGATTATCTCTGTTCCTTCCTCAATGCCACCGGTAATCTGGGTGAGTGCACCGTTACTCATTCCTGTAGTAACAGCGTGTGCGGTGAGTGTTGTTCCTTCAATAGTCCATAGTTTGTTTTTTGCATCTACATCCTTAATTGTATATTCCTCGCCCAATAGTGTGGGGTTGGGAACAAAGCGCAGAGCCTTGCTGTTTACGGCGAGTACGTCGCGGCACTCCAGTGTGTAAATGGTTACATTGGCTGTCAGTCCCGGTTTTAGTTTAAGATGGGGGTTCTCGGCCGATATTACAACCTCGTATGTCACCACGTTACTTGTTGTTGTGGGCTCTTGGCGAACTTGTGTCACATAACCCTCGAATGTGTCGTTGGGGAATGCGTCTACTGTGTAGATGCAGCGCTGTCCCTCCTTTACACTGCCTATGTCAGCCTCGTCGATGTCGGCAATGAGGCGCATATCTGCAAGGTTGGCTGCAATGGTAAAGAGGGTGGGAGTGTTGTACGATGCTGCCACTGTCTGACCCTCCTCAATAGCTTTGCTCAGGACAACGCCGTCAATGGGCGAGGTAATTGTGGCATATCCCAAATTGGTGCGCGCCTTCTCTACGCTGAATTTTGATGTTTGATAACTGTTGTTGGCCTTCTGGAAAGAGAGGTCGGCTGTCTCGTACTCATCACGACTTATTAAACCTTTCTCGAAAAGTGTTTTCATCCTTTCGAGATTTTTCTTTTGGTAGTTATATTCGGCTTCTGCGCTGCGCATATTGTTCTCGGCACTCGAAAGCTCGCTTATGAGGTTGGTGCGGTCGAGCTCGGCTATAATGTCGCCTTTGCGCACAATGCTGTTGTAGTCGACATATACTCGGCTTATTATACCCGAGACCTGTGTACCCACTTCGACCTTTGTGACAGGCTCAATAGTTCCCGTTGCTGTTACTCCGCTGCTGATGTCCTTTTTCTCTACCTTGCAGTATTGGAAATTTACTGCCAGCTTACCCGAATCACCATTGCGATTCCAGATTATCATTATCACTGCTATTGCCAATATTGCTGCGGCGATAATCTTACTTTTTTTACTTTTCATTATTGTATCTTTTAATTTGTTCGTTGGTTGTTGCTTTTATATAATTTTATCAGAATAATATATTGCCACCCATATAAAAGTTCAGAAGTTGGTTGCTTAGTATTGCGGTGTATTTTGCCTGTAGTAGTTCCTGACGGGCGCTGAGCAGTGTGTTGCGTCCCGTAAGAAGGTCGGTTGCGCTCTTAAGCCCCAGGCTGAATTGTTCGCTTAAAAGTGCGTAGCTTGCCTCAGCGCTCTCTACGCTACTTCGCGCTGCTACAAAACGTTTTTGTGCACTGTTGGCATCCTGCCATAGTCCCTCTATGGTGCTATAAAGTTGCTTTCGCGCATCGCTTTCTTGCAGCAGGCTCGATTGGTGTTGCAGCTTGGCTTTTTGTATGTTGCTGCGGTTACTGCGGTTGTCATAGATGGGGATTGATAGCGAAAGTCCTACCGAGAAACTAAGATTGTATTTCATCTGGTGTCCCAGGTTGTTGTCGCTGCCATCGTTGTGGCTTGTTCCTGCTCCGGCGTTAAGCGAGAGGGTGGGGAAATAGCCCGACTTAGCCTGTTTTAACGATAGCTCGGCACTGTGTGTGCTCAGTCTGCTGCTCTCAATCTCGGGACGCTGCGACAGTGCTGCGTTGTATGCTTGCTCAACAGGTGAGAGAGGCGCAAGGGCAAGGGCATCGGCGCCATCGGGGGCTATGATTTCCATTTCTCGGCCATCGGTTATTTCGAGCAACTGCTTCAGTTGCAGTTTGTAATTTGCAAGTTGTGCTTGTGAGTTCACCAATTGATACTCGGCACTGTGCAGTTGCGACTTAAGCTCAATTATTTCGCTGTTCGATATTTTACCCACTTCATATTTTGCTTCGCCACTTTCAAGATTTTTCCTGGCGCTCTCTACTGCTGCAATGTTTACATTTATTGCTTCGCTGCTGTAGAGGATTTGCACAAATAATGTAGCAATCTCCTCTTTAAGTGTGTTCTCTTGCTCCTCTATGCTTAGACGGGCAATATCGCTGTTCAGGCGCTGCATACGTATATTGCGCCAATTCTTACCACCGTTGAATAGTGTTACTCCTGCATTAAGTCCGTAGCTGCCCGAGTAGCTGAAGTGGTCGCGCGAGCTGCTGACACGACTGCCGCCCGTACCGTCGTCGGTGATGAAACTGCCGTTGCCATCCTCGAAGTAGGGTTGGTAACGTCCGTTGTGGCTTGTGCTGAATGATAGATTTGGGAAAAGTGCCGCTTTGGCGCTTTTTACGTCTATCTCGCTCTCTTCGAGCGTCAGTTTGTTCTGTTTCAGACGAATGTTGTGTTCTATCGAGTAGTCGATGCAATCTTTCAGCGACCACTTCTGTGGAGGCTGTGCTGCCATTGTCGAAAATAGAAACAGTAACATTGTCAATAACTTGTTCCTTTTTGTCATAATTTAGAAGCAGTTTAAATTTCTAAAAAAATATTCATATAGAAGCTGACGGTTTCGTCGTTTTTTATATTCAAAAATTCCTGTTTGTTTCTTTTTTGCGGTTGTATACCTTCTTAGTCGAAATGTGATTGCAAATTTTGTAAAAAAAATAGAAATATTGTGCTAAAATATTTTATCATTGTGTTATTAATTGTAAAAAAAAGGTAAATATATTAGAAACTGTTTAAATTTCTAAAAAAAATATTCATATAGAAGCTGACGGTTTCGTCGTTTTTTATATTCAAAAATTCCTGTTTGTTTCTTTTTTGCGGTTACATAGCCCGCTATGCGCCCTTAAAATATAAATAAACATCCAATTTTTGCTCTATAAAAAACTTGACGATATAAATTTAAACAGCTTCTAAGGCTGATAGCTTATTCTTGCGAAAATATCGAAAAAGAAGGCTTTGTTTCACTAACCCACTATTGCTCGGCAAAATAAACAAGTTTCCTTTGCTCTCGCTTTCTGAACAGTGTGTTACCCGACTATACTGTTTATGTATACTGTTTATGATAATAAATAACTCGGTGTAATTTGTCAAAGTGGAGTAGAAACATTATCTTCGCATCATTAATGTGTATAAATAAAAATAGGTAGATATGTTTTCAGGAATAGTAGAGGAGTTTGCAACAGTTGTAAACATTGTTAAGGAGCAGGAGAATGTGCATTTTACTCTCAGTTGCTCTTTTGTCGACGAGCTTAAAATTGATCAGAGTGTGGCGCACAATGGCGTATGTCTCACAGTAGTTGCAATAGAGAATGGTTGTTATACGGTGACGGCAATGCGCGAGACTCTTGAACGCTCTAATCTTGGTTGTCTGCAGATTGGAGACAAGGTTAACGTTGAGCGCAGTATGATAATGAACGGTCGTCTCGACGGACACATTGTGCAGGGACACGTTGACCAGACAGCCGAGTGTGTCGACCTACAGGATGCCGAGGGTAGCTGGTACTATACATTCCGCTATCCCAAGAATGTGGAGATGGCAAAGAAGGGTTATCTCACAGTAGACAAAGGCTCGGTAACCGTTAATGGTGTCAGTCTCACAGTTTGTAATCCCACCGACGATTCGTTTACTGTTGCCATAATCCCTTATACCTATGAGCATACAAATTTCCACACAATAAAGGTGGGTACTCGTGTGAATATCGAGTTCGATATTATAGGTAAATATATTGCACGTATCTCGGCACTATGAAAAGTTTCTTAGAGTTGGCGCAGGAGCGTCAGAGCGATAGGGCATTTGTCCCGGGAAAGAAGATTGAGCGTGAGGTGCTCGACCGCATCATCGAGGCAGCTCGTCTTGCACCATCGGCCTGTAACGGTCAGCCGTGGCATTTTACCGTAATTACCGACGAGACACTGTTGCCCGAGGTTGGTCGCGCAACATCAAGTTTGGGAATGAATAAATTTGTAAAGGATGCTTCGGCACTTGTGCTCATCACTCACGAAGGTACCAATCTCACTTCGAAACTGGGAAGCGGAATAAAGGATAAGGATTTTCCCATTATGGATATCGGTATTGCTTCGGCCTATCTTACGCTGGCAGCCGAGGACGAGGGAATAGGCTCGTGTATCTTGGGTTGGTTCGACGAACCCAAGGTTAAAGAACTCGCCGGAATACCGCAAAAGAAACGTCTGATGCTTATCGTGGCGCTTGGCTACGCAGCAAAGCCTAAACGTAAGAAGGTGCGTAAGGAGTGGGGCAAGGTTGTCTCGTTCGAGAAATACTGATTAGATGCTATTGGTTACATTATACCGGACACCAATATAAAACAAATAGGATGCACATCTTCAGCGTTGTGCATCCTATTTTATTAAGCAGTCGGCCTATAAGCCGGGTTCTGTACCCCTTGCGGGGTGTCTGTCATTCATCTATGCTGTACATCACTGCACAGCTAAAGCGTTCTACCCTCCGGCTCGGACGAGCAACCCTCGGGCGCCGGTATACGCGAACTTGCAGCTTCCAAGACACACGGCTCGTACGTCACCGCACGACCGGTGGGCTCTTACCCCACCTTCTCACCCTTACCTCTTGCAAGGCGGTTATTTTCTTCTGCGTTACTCTGCCTTCGCAGACAGCTTTCTGTTAGGAAGTGGAATGCTCTGTGCTGCCCGGACTTTCCTCCTTTGCCACTGACGACAACGGCGACAGACCGTCCGACTGCGTTATACTCTGTTTTGTACGGCAAAGGTAGTGAGAAAAAATGAATTTAAAGCGTTATGCCGAAAATAAAGTTCTTATTTACACAATTTGCGGTGACAGTTTCTCATATATAGTAAGTTTGGCGAACCTCCAAAGTGAAACTATTGTTAAATACATCCCTCTACTGTTAAATAGAACCAAAAAAGAGTACTTTCGATTACAATTCTCAAATGTTGACTATATATTTGCACTGGAAGTTCCCGATAATATGAACCGTTAATTTATTGGGTACTTGTTAAAATTGGATGATGAATTAACGAAAAGATGTATTTAAGTTATGAAGAATGTTGTTAGAAAACTGTTTTTCGGCTCAGCAGTAGTTGTTCTTAGTGCGGTAGTGGCAGGAATAACTGCAAGTAATGTTATTGCCGATAAAGGAGAGGAAAAAAAGACTGTTTTGCAGAATGTCGATGGTTTTATGACCCGTTTGGCATCGTACGATGGCAATAACAGCACAGCTGTTTCGCATATCGACCTCACCGAAGCGGCCGAAAAATCGGTACACGCAGTAGTGCATATAAAGTCGACCGAGAATAGCAAGACACGCACGGTGCGTCGTGCCCCCGATATTTATGATTTCTTTTTTGGCGACGGTAATCCGCGTGAACAAACAATCAGAACGCAGCCGCGCGTGGGATTCGGCTCGGGTGTAATCCTATCAAAAGATGGATATATCGTAACCAACAACCACGTAATAGCCGATGCCGATGAGATTACCGTAACGTTGAATGACAATCGCACGCTTCAGGCGCGTCTGATAGGTGCCGATGAAAAGACCGACCTTGCTCTCATAAAAGTTGATAGCGATACCGACCTCGATTTTTTGCCCGTTGGCAACAGCGATGATTTGAAGGTGGGCGAGTGGGTGCTTGCTGTTGGTAATCCCTTTAATCTCACCTCGACAGTGACCGCCGGTATCGTCAGCGCCAAGGCTCGCTCGTTGGGCGTTTATGATGGTGGTATAGAGTCGTTCATACAAACCGATGCCGCAATAAACCGAGGTAACAGCGGTGGTGCGCTTGTGAATGCTCGAGGCGAACTTGTTGGAGTAAACTCGGTTCTCTCCTCGCCCACAGGCTCATACGCAGGTTATGGCTTCGCAATCCCC
>JAGCKB010000262.1 GCA_017647725.1 Bacteroidaceae bacterium | reverse complement strand
GGCTCTTTCACAAGCAACGGTGACGGCGCTCAGTTCTTTGACGATACCGAGTATGGTCGCGGTATGTGGTTCACACAGGACGACCTTCGTGAAATCGTTAAGTATGCTGCCGAGCGTAATATTGATATTCTCCCCGAGATTGACCTTCCTGGACATATGGTTGCTGCTGTGGCATCATATCCTGAGTTCAGCTGCGACCCCACTAAGGAGTATTCAGTACGAATTCCCGGTGGTATCTCACACGATGTCTTGAACATTGGTAAGGACGAGGTGGTTGACTTTTTGAAGTGCGTACTGCGCAATGTTGCCGAGATATTCCCCTTCCCATACATACACTTGGGAGGTGACGAGTGTCCCACCGAGCAGTGGCAGACAAATGCCGACTGCTTACGTCGCGTACAGGAGGAGGGACTTGCAGGCGTACACGAACTGCAGTCTTGGCTTGTAGAGGAGCTTGGAGCATACCTCAAAACATTGGGCGAGAACAGCAAGGATATTGTTGTTTGGGACGAGGTGCTTAAGAACTGGAATACTAAGAACAAGGTGAAGCCTGTTATTATGGCTTGGAACGATGGCGGTGCAAAATATGCGAAGCAGGCTGCCGACCTCGGCTTCAACAGTATTCTTTGTCCCTACTCACACGTATATATCGACTTTATGCAGGTACCTGCAAACCAGACTAACGTTGACGAGCCGTATTACGGCGGTTGGGGTGACAGCTGGGTGAACACAATAGACCGTGTCTACTCACTGAACCCATTGGCTCAGCTCGACGGTAAAGAGAACTTCTGCTGGGGTGCACAGTGTAACCTCTGGGCCGAGACACTCAACGACGGCGAGGAACTCGAGTATCAGCTTCTGCCACGTATGCTTGCACTTGCCGAGGTGGGCTGGTTGCACATAAGCAAGAAGAACTGGGCAAACTTCTACAACCGTTTGCAGAGTCACGATGAAATCCTCGATTATCTTGGATATACATACGCTAAACACTACATCGAACCTAAGGAGTATACCGCTGCCGAAACTGCTATTATGGAGGCAGAGGAGCTTCTTGACAATAGCATTCGCGGTGGTGTAGGTTATCCTGCTGAGGATGTTTATGATGCGTTGCAGAGTGCGTTGGCTGCTGTTGCCGGCGATGATGTGACTGCGCTGAATGCAGCTATCAAGGCTTTCAAGAGTGCCGATATTGTGCAGCCACAGGAGGGTAAGATATACCAGGTTGTGTCGGCATCGACATACTACAAGCGTCAGTACGAAGGCTCTACAATGTATCAGAGCAACAGCGGTGTACGTTTCCACTACACACCGCAGACCGAGCCCGAGGAGTTGTGGCAGTTCATCCCCACAGAGGGTGGTTATATAATGAAGAACCTCTATAGTGGTAAGGAGATTACTATGGCGTCTTATAATGCTGCAGTACAGATGACCGATGCCGGTACAGTTGTAAGAGTAGACAAGGCGACTATTGCAACAAGAGACTTTACATATGTTCCCGGCGCAGTTACAATTTCTGCGGTTAAGGGTTACAACGCAGCTGTTACAGGTACCGTGAAGCGTCTCAGCGCCGAGGTTTCGGGCGACGTATATGCTAAGGACGAGGCTGCACTATGCTATAATGGTACTTGGAGAATTGTCGAGGTTGAGGACTTCACTGCACAACTTGCCGGTCTTGTAAAGAAGTGTGAACTTATCATCATTAAGGCTAAACCGGGTGAAATGGGCGAGCCTACACAGGAGGCACTCGACTATCTACAGAATAGTCTTATCACTCCCGCTGCTGCTGCAGTTGAGAACGGTGGTGTAACTGAGGAACAGTATAACATTTATGTTGCACTCTACCACCAGTTTATGATGATGCCACGCACATCGCTTGCCGATTCGCTCGATACAAACTCATATTACTATATACGCAACGTTTACTTTACAAATTACTATGCTGCATATAACAGTAGCAATAAGAGGGTTCTGCCTAAGGCAAAGGGTGCTGGCGACAATTTCCTCTGGAGCTTTGTAAAGAATGCCGATGGAACTGTATATATCTACAGCAAGGCTAACGGACAGGCTGCATACATAGCCAGCAATGCCGATGACCAGGCTGTGATGGTAGGACGTGAGTACAGCTGGACTTTGAAGGAGGCCACAACCGATACCGGCAATAAGGGTATTGCGATTATTGGCGGTAATGGCTCATCGGCTTGGTACACCAATCCAAGCTCATGGCAGTACATACTGACAAAGCCATACACATGGGGAGCAAGCGTATGGAGCTTTGAGAAATCTAATATAGAGATTGAGACTGCTATAGAAGAGGTTGAAACTGATGGTGGAATGGAAGGTATATATGACCTTCAGGGTCGCAAGGTCGAGAATCCTACAAAGGGATTGTATATAGTTGACGGAAAGAAGATGCTTCTCAAGTAATAGCTTCTTATAATACAAACAGGGCTCTTACCTCACCGGTGGGAGTCCTGTTTGTTTGAGGCTGGAACGAAATTCAGGCGATTGCAAGCTATCGAACAAGAGCTTATTGGGCTGTTGCCTGTATAAAAGTGCGAAAAAAGAGTTGATGAAAGTAAAGTTTTGGGGTAACTTTATGCAAAAAATACATTCCGAATGTAATATTTTGCCAATTTAAGAGTGCAGAACAGAATTTTATTTGTATCTTTGTGCGCAAATTCGGAAAATACCAAGGTTTTATACTGCTTTAGACAGGCTTATTATAATTTAATTTGTTGATTTTAGAAGAGATGGGACGTTTTGATAAGTACAGAGTAGAACTAAAAGGACTTAAAACCAATACTCTTGAAATGGAGTTCGACCTTGATAACGGCTTTTTTGCCGACATTGAGGGCGAGGAGTTTCAACGAGGTACAGTGAAGGCTTATGTCGGGTTGCGTAAAAATCGCGATGTCTTCGATTTTACGTTCGATATTAAGGGCGTGGTAGTTGTGCCTTGCGACAGATGTTTAGATGACCTTGAGGTCGAGGTAGATACCGTTGAGACACTGAGAGTGAGATTGGGCGATAGCTTTGCCGATGATGGCGATGTAGTGGTGGTACCCGAGGCCGATGGCGAGATAAATATCGCGTGGTATCTTTACGAATTTATTGTGCTTGCCCTTCCAATGAAGCGCGTACACGCTCCTGGAAAGTGCAATCGCGAAATGACGGGAAAATTAAAAACACACGGGGCAATAGCCGATGGCGAGGTCGATGACGAGCCGATGAGCGAGGCAATAGATCCCCGTTGGGAAAGTTTGAAGAGTATACAAATAGAAGATAATTAAAAAGTTAGAAAAATGGCACATCCTAAAAGAAGACAGTCAAAGACAAGAACTGCCAAGAGAAGAACTCATGATAAGGCAGTAGCTCCTACATTGGCAATTTGCCCCAACTGCGGCGAGTGGCACGTATATCACACAGTATGTGGTGCGTGTGGTTACTACAGAGGTAAGCTCGCTATCGAGAAAGAGGCAGCAGTCTAAACAATTTGTAGGAACGGCTGCGTCAATGGCGCCAGCCGGTAATTGTTAGTAACAGAGGACGCATCGGCCCATAGTGGAGGTGCGTCCCTTATTTTTAAAAAAGGTATTTTATGCATAAGGCAGGCTTTGTAAATATTGTGGGTAACCCCAATGTGGGAAAATCGACACTGATGAATCTGTTGGTGGGCGAGCGCATCTCAATTGCGACTTTCAAGGCACAGACTACACGTCATCGTATTATGGGAATACTTAATACCGATGAGGCGCAGATTGTATTTTCGGATACTCCGGGAGTGCTGAAGCCCAACTATAAACTACAAGAGGCGATGCTACGCTTCTCGCGTTCGGCCCTAAGAGACGCCGATATTTTGCTGTATGTAACAGATATGGTAGAGAGCCCCGAGAAAAACAGCGATTTTATTGCCGAGGTGCGTAAACTTGATGTGCCCATCCTGGTACTTATAAACAAAATTGACCTAAGCAACCAGGCCGAGCTTGTGAAGAAGGTGGAGCAGTGGCACGATATTATCCCCGAGGCCGAGATACTTCCAATCTCGGCATTGGCAAAATTCAATGTCGACGTAGTGATGCGTCGCATTATGGAGCTCTTGCCCGAGTCGCCTCCTTATTTCGAGAAGGATGCACTAACCGACAAGCCTGCGCGATTCTTTGTCACCGAGATTATTCGCGAGAAGATTCTCTTGCACTACGACAAGGAGATACCTTATGTGTGCGAGGCAGCGGTAGAGCACTTTAAGGAGAAGGATGGCAGTATATATATTAAGGCACTTATATATGTAGAGCGCGACTCGCAAAAGGGTATCATAATAGGACACGAGGGTGCGGCTCTTAAGCGTGTGGCAAGTGATGCACGACGCGAGCTTGAAAAATTCTTCGGAAAGAGAATTTTCCTCGAAATATATGTAAAGGTTGATAAGGATTGGAGAAACAGCGACAAGCAGTTGCGCCGATTCGGATACGACCAAAAAGATTGAGAAGAGAATGGGAAATTTAGTAGCTATAGTGGGTCGTCCCAATGTGGGAAAATCGACCCTTTTCAATCGTCTTACCGAGACACGTCAGGCGATAATCTCGGACGAGGCCGGTACTACACGCGACCGTCAGTATGGTCGTTGCCAATGGTGTGGAAAAGAGTTTTCGCTTGTTGACACAGGCGGATGGGTAGTAAACTCGGACGATGTGTTCGAGGAGGCTATACGCGAACAGGTTACGCTTGCAATGGACGAGGCCGATGTTATCCTGTTTGTCGTGGATACAATGAACGGTCTCACCGATCTTGACGATGAGATGGCGTCGATGTTGCGTCGCTCTAAAAAACCGGTGCTGGTGGTTGCTAACAAGGTAGATACATACGAGATGCAGTATAATGCAGCCGAGTTCTACTCTTTGGGTCTTGGTGATATGTACTGTATATCGGCGGCAAACGGTAGCGGAACAGGTGACCTGCTCGATGTTATTGTCTCTAAGTTTACAAAGGATGCCGAGGAGACTCCCGAGGATGATATTCCTCGCTTTGCGGTCGTGGGACGTCCTAATGCGGGTAAGAGTTCTATCATAAACGTCTTTTTGGGCGAGGAGCGTAATATTGTAACAAATATTGCAGGTACAACACGTGACTCTATTCTTACTCGATATACAAAGTTTGGATTCGACTTCTATCTTGTCGATACAGCCGGAATACGTAAGAAGAGCAAGGTGAGCGAGGATATTGAGTATTACTCGGTGTTGCGCTCTATTCGTGCTATAGAGAATAGTGATGTGTGTATTCTTATGATTGATGCCACTCGCGGTATTGAGTCGCAAGACCTTAATATCTTCTCTATCGTGCAGCGCAACCAGAAGGGTCTTGTGGTTGTGGTGAATAAGTGGGACCTTGTTGAGGATAAAAGCGAGAAGGTGATGAAATTCTTCGAGAATGCTATTCGCGAGCGTGTGGCTCCCTTTGTTGATTTCCCCATTATCTTTACATCGGCTGTTACCAAACAGCGTGTCTTTAAGGTGCTTGAGATGGCAAAGGAGGTCTACCTCAACTCAAAGACAAAGATTTCTACTGCGAAGTTTAACGAGGAGATGCTGCCGCTTATCGAAGCTTATCCGCCACCATCGATAAAAGGTAGATATATCAAGATTAAATACTGTATGCAGTTGCCCGAGAAGCGCGTGCCTACGTTCCTTTTCTTTGCGAACCTGCCACAGTATGTGCGTGAGCCTTACAAACGCTTCCTTGAGAATAAAATTCGCGAGAAATGGAATTTCTCGGGTATTCCTATGAATATATTTATTCGTCAGAAGTAATTGAATAAAGATAAGCATAAAAAAACAACTCCACAGCCGGAGTTGTTTTTTTTTATGCTTATCTGCTGCTGCGTTCTTTAACCTTGCGCAACAGGTCGGACGAGAATAGAAAATCGTTTAATATTTTACTGTCCGAGTCGAGTATCTCATCTTTGTTTCCCTGCCATTCGAGCTTGCCGTCGGCAAGGAAGATTATATGGTCACCGATGCCCATCACCGAGTTCATATCGTGCGTGTTCACAATTGTTGTAATATGGTATTCGGTGGTGATGTCGTGTATAAGTTCGTCTATTATTAACGATGTCTGTGGGTCGAGACCCGAGTTCGGCTCGTCGCAGAAGAGGTATTTGGGTTCAAGGGCTATTGCTCGGGCTATGGCGGCGCGTTTCTGCATTCCTCCTGAGAGCTCCTCGGGGTTTTTGTCCTGTGCGTCGAGCAGATTTACTCGCTCTAAACAGAAACGTGCACGTTCCAGCTTCTCTACGTAGCTCTTGGTTGAGAACATCTCAAGCGGGAACATTACATTCTCGAGAACACTCATTGAATCGAAGAGTGCTGCGTTCTGAAACAGCATACCCATCTCGCGGCGCAGCAAAAGGCGCTCGCGCTTACCGAATGTGAGAACATTGCGTCCATCGTACAGTACCTTGCCGCTCTCGGGAGTGAGCAGACCTACGATGCACTTTAAAAGCACGGTCTTGCCGGCGCCGCTCTTGCCGATAATAAGGTTGGTCTTGCCATTCTCGAAGCGTGCGCTGATGTCGTTGAGCACATTCTGTCCGACGAAACTTTTGCGTATGTTTTGTAACTCTATCATTGCATTAGGAGCTGGGTTAATACTATGTCGGCAAATAGGATGAGGACGCTGCAACTGACTACAGAGTCGGTACTTGCCTTTCCAACCTCTATTGAACCGCCTTCGACGCTGTAACCGTAGAATGCTGCTACCGAAGAGATTATGTAGGCGAAGAACAGCGATTTTATGATGCTGCACCAGATGTACCATTGCGAAAATTCATACTGAAGACCTGTGGTGAGGTCGTCAGGTGTCATTATTCCTGTGAACATTCCAATGGCGTATGCTCCTGCTATTCCTGCGCCTATACTGAAGATGACAAGGATGGGAATCATTGCTATGAGCGCCGTAATCTTGGGGAATATCAGAAAATTGGCCGAATTTACTCCCATAATCTCCATTGCGTCAATCTGTTGTGTTACTCGCATAGTGCCAATCTCGGAGGTGATGTTAGATCCGACCTTACCTGAGAGAATGAGACACATTATAGATGATGAGAATTCGAGGATAAGAATCTCGCGTGTCGCGTAGCCTACTACGAATTTAGGCATCCAGGCGCTCTCGATGTTCAATTTCATCTGTATACATATAACGGCGCCTATGAAGAAAGATATTAACAGCACAATGGGGATGGAGTTTACACCCAACTGGTAGAGCTCACGCAGAAACTGCTTGAAGAACATCTTCATACTCTGTGGACGTGCAAAAACCTTACGCATTAGTATAAGGTATTTCCCGAATGTGCTTATAGAGTCTGCAATAATCATTTTAAATGCTATATTCACTAATTCGCTGCAAAGGTACTCTTTTATTGCCTAAATAAATGTTAATAATTGCGATAGTTTTTCATTTACAGTATCAAAAGTTATCCTTGTCGATGGAAAATGTTGCTAAAAAGCCAAAAAAACATTATCTTCGCCCTGTATAATTGTGCAACGATGGAGAATCCCAACGAAAATATTATGGTCGAGCCTCAGGATGGTATGGTGCTGCGCACCGAGGGGCTGGTGAAGAGATATGGCAAAAGAACTGTGGTGAATAATGTCTCATTCAATGTGAGACAGGGTGAGATTGTGGGTCTTTTGGGTCCCAATGGAGCCGGAAAGACTACCTCGTTTTATATGACAACGGGTCTTGTGGTGCCTAATGGTGGACGTATCTTTATGAATGACCTTGAGATTACCGATTATCCTGTGTATAAGCGTGCCCGCATTGGTATAGGATATTTGGCGCAGGAGGCAAGCGTGTTCCGTAATATGAGTGTTGAGGATAATATTGCATCGGTGCTGGAGCTGACGGGAAAGCCAAAGGATTACCAGAAAGAGAAACTCGAGAGCCTTATCGATGAATTCCGTTTGCATAAGGTGCGTAAGAATCTTGGCAGCCGACTATCGGGTGGCGAGCGCAGACGTACTGAGATTGCACGTTGTCTTGCCATCGACCCGAAATTTATTATGCTTGACGAACCTTTTGCCGGTGTCGACCCTATTGCCGTTGAGGATATTCAGTATATTGTGTGGAAACTGAAGGATAAGAATATCGGTATTCTTATTACCGACCACAATGTACAAGAGACACTGAATATTACCGACCGCGCCTATCTGCTTTTCGAGGGTCGCATCCTCTTTGAGGGAACCCCCGAGGTGCTTGCCGAGAACTCTATTGTGCGCGAGAAATATCTTGGTCGCGATTTTGTGCTTCGTAAAAAAGAGTTCCAAATAGACGAGGAGTAGCGGTTTTCGTGTTTTGTAAACCTTGAATTATGCTTTTTTATTCACCCGTAATATCTAAGGCGGTGACTTTGTACGCCCCCTTAGATATTGCGGGACGTTTCTTTCTTGTCGGCTATTTTTCCTCTGTTGAATGAACAAATCTTTAAAATACTTGATTTTGTGCCTGAAAAGTTGTATTTTTGCAGGCCTTAATTTCGGTGTATAGTATGTAGGCAGGTTTTTATCTGCTTTTTACCCGAGTGAGAAGGTGTTCATTAGGATTATAACTTAAAGAAAAATATAATGGAATTTACATTGACAAATTTGGACGCAACCAGCG
>JAGCKB010000025.1 GCA_017647725.1 Bacteroidaceae bacterium | reverse complement strand
GTTCTCCTTGCTGCTTGTAGCGAGGAGGCCGATTTTTCGTCTGATGCGTCGCTGAGGCTTGAGTTCTCGTGCGACACAATTATGTTCGACACTCTTTTTACTACCATCGGTTCGCCCACAGCAATGATGAAGGTTTATAACCGTAACAGCTCGTCGCTGCGGTTGAGCAGTGTGAAGCTGGTAGAGGGTAAGTCGGGATTTAGAATTAATGTCGATGGACAGTTTGCCGATGTGGTACGTGATATTGAGATACGTAAAAAAGATAGTATGTATCTCTTTGTCGAGGCTACGCTTGACGGCAATGGTGCCAATGCTCCGCTGGTTGTCAGCGACTCGGTGCAGTTTACTCTCGAGAGTGGTGTGCAGCAGTATGTTACGCTGTTGGCATACGGCAGGGATGTGGATTTTTTGCGCGGTGTTACATATAATGCCGATGCAAAGATAACGGCAGGACATTATATTGTGTATGACAGCATTGTTGTAGCTCCTGATGCTACATTGTCGATAGAGCCAGGAGTTACGCTCTATTTTCACAAGGATGCCGAGATGATTGTACGTGGTACAGTCAAGGCCGAGGGTAGTCGCAACCAGCCTGTCATTTTTCGTGGCGACCGCACCGATTATATGTTCAGCTATCTGCCTTACGATAATATCCCGGGACAGTGGGGCGGAATAACCATCGACTCATTAAGTAATGATAATCTATTTGCTCATTGCGATATTCACAGTGCAAAATATGGAATAAAAGTGGTCGAGGGTGATAGTGTTGCGCAACGCCTTACCGTAGAGTCGTCAAGAATAGAGAATTTCGACGGTAATGCACTCGAGACTGCTATGGCGCGTGTAGATGTGAGAAATTCGCTCTTGGCAAATGCACGTGGCAACTGTGTGAAGGTGGTGGGTGGCAGTGTGCGTTTCGTACACTGCACAATAGCAAATTTCTATGTGTGGAAACAGCGCGACGTAGCGCTCGCATTGCATAACTCAATCGATGGTCGTCCTGCGCCGCTGCGTGAGGCGCTATTTGCCAACTGCATTGTCGAGGGCTCGCGTGAGGATGAGATTATGGGTTATCTCTCAGCATTTGGCGATAGTATTCCCGATTGTCGCAACTATCTCTTTGTGTCTTCTTTGCTGAATACGGTGAACGACGGCGACAGCTGCTTTGTCAATAATGTGTTCGATGATAAGGAGAAGACACCGTTTGGCGCACAGCAGTTTAAGCTTGTCGACCACTCGGTATTTATGTACGATTTTCATCTTAGCGACAGCGCGTTGGCGCGAGGCGTGGCTGCAAGAGAGTATTCATCGGCTATAAGATATGACCTTGACGGTAACGAACGTCCCGATTCGCTTGCCGATGCAGGATGCTTCCAGTATATCCCTGTACCCGAAGAAGAGGGGAAATAAGGCGTTTTACTCAATTATTACGGTTGTTAGGATGGGGCGGTGGTCCGATGCTTTCTCCTCTTTAATAACTTTTGCGTTTATTACTCTTATTCTTTTTGCATTGCTGTGTAGTGTAGCAATGTAGTCTATTGTAGCCTTTGGAGTGTCGGCAGGGAAGGTATGCCTGTCTGTGGGTGAGAGAATATCCCAATTTAAAAGCATCCTTTTTACGAACAGCGACTGCGGATTGTCGTTAAGGTCGCCTGCGATGAAAAATGGCTTTGTACTTTTGTAGGCAATGCTATCTATTATTGCGAGCGAGGCAAGGCGGTCCTCTTCGTTTAGCGACAGGTGTGTGCAGGCAAATATAAACCCGGGAAATTCGGCGATAAGCAGTGTGCGTTTCTCTTCGCGCCCGGGTAGGGGGATGCGCACTGTACTTGTGGCGCTATCTTTGCTTAGTATGGCAATGCCGTATTTTCCGCCGTTGTACTCTATTGCAGCCGAAAAGTAATTTTGCATATTGCATAGTGTGGCAAGTGTGTCGGCAATGAATATTCCATTGCTGCGACGGGTAGCGCTGTCGACCTCTTGTATGGCGATGATATTGGCATTGCTCTTTTTAATAACCTCGGCGGTGCGCTGTATGTCGAGAATGTTGTCTATTCCTCGGCAGTTTCTTATGTTGTAGCTCATTATGCGCAGGGTCTCCTGCGCAGTAGCCGCTGTAGCTGTGAATAGCAACGCAAAAAATAGCGCAAAAGCTCTATTCATGGTGGTAGGGTAGGTGGTTTATGATGGTGTAGGCGCGATAGAGCTGCTCGACAAAGAGCAGGCGTATCATCTGGTGCGAGAAGGTCATACGCG
>JAGCKB010000261.1 GCA_017647725.1 Bacteroidaceae bacterium | reverse complement strand
GGCCGAGGAAGAGGAACACGAACAGGACCTCCAGGATTTCTTGCGCGATGTAGAGTGGGTTGTTCAGTCTATGCAGTGCAGCTGTTAGGTGTATGCTCCGGATATGTCAAGGGTACATATCCTTGAATATTATCCTTTATTCTACTTAAAAACAAAGATGGCGCCTCGTTTAACCTATTGGCGCCATCTTGTTCGTTATTATTATGCTTGAATCTCTATCTACTGTGAGGGGGTAGGCATTGTTTCAGCTCGGCAAAATAAACAAGTTTCCTTTGCTCTCGCTTAATCGTGGAGTTACTCCTCGTCGAGGAATCTTTTGGTTATGGGTGCATACTCCTCGATGCGTCGGTCGCGCAAGAAGGGCCACCACTGGCGCACCGACTCGCTGCGCTCGATGCTCACCTCCACAACAGCAGTCTGCTCCTCCTCGCCAAAATGTGCGAGGAACTCTCCTTGTGGGCCGGCAACGAAGCTGTGTCCCCAGAATTGTATGCCGTTTGTCATTCCCGAGGGGTCGGGTTCGTGCCCGCAGCGGTTAACGGCAATGACCGGTATTCCGTTGGCAACAGCGTGTCCGCGTTGTACGGTCTGCCAAGCACCAAGCTGACGCTCTTGCTCCTCTTTGGTGTCGCTGCTCTCCCAACCGATGGCGGTGGGGTAGATGAGTAGGTCGGCTCCGCGAAGCGCCATAAGGCGTGCGCCCTCGGGGTACCATTGGTCCCAACATACCTGCACGCCCAATGTGCCGATGGATGTTCTTATGGGGCGGAAGCCTATGTCACCGGGTGTGAAATAGAATTTCTCGTAATATGCGGGGTCGTCTGGGATGTGCATCTTACGGTATTTGCCTGCAATGCTGCCATCTTTGTCAAATACTACGGCTGTGTTGTGATATAGTCCCTTTGCTCGTGCCTCGAAGAGTGATGTCACGAGTACCACTTTACATTCGGCGGCTATGGCGCTATAGAACTCGGTTGAAGGGCCGGGGATAGGCTCGGCCAACGAGAAGTTCTGTGTGCTCTCTACCTGACAGAAATAGAGTGAGTTATGTAGCTCCTGAAGCACCACAAGCTCGGCTCCCTCGGCGGCAACCTTGCGTATGTTATCGGCGAGTTTCTGTTTGTTTTGTTCTACATTGTCGCAGTTACTCTGCTGTATTATACCTATTTTCATGTTGTCTCTTATAATTTCTTAACCGGTTCTTGATTTCTCTCTATTGTTGGGTATTGCATCGTTACGCAGTGTAGCGAACCGTGCTGCCTGATGAGTGCGCGGCAATCTATTCCTACTATATCGTACGAGGGGAATGCTTTTGCTATAACCTCGGCGGCTTGTTTGTCGTTCTCGGGTTGTGCGTATGTGGGATACAGTACTGCATTGTTCATTATGAGGAAATTGGCGTATGTCGCAGGCAGACGCTCTCCCTCTTCGTCAAAGATGGCATCGGGCGAGGGTAGTGCAAGCAGACGATAGGGTTTTCCCTCCTCGGTGCGGAATGTCGCTAACTGCGCCTCCATAGCCTGTAGGTCGGCAAACTGTTCATCCTCGGGGTCGTCGCAGCGCACGTGAACAATTGTGTCGTTGGGTGCGAAGCGTGCAATGGTGTCGATGTGTCCGTCTGTGTCGTCACCAATGAGATTGCCGTGGTCGAGCCATAGCACACGCTTTACGTGCAGCATCTGAATGAGGCGCTTCTCTATCTGTTCGCGTGTAAGAGGCTGGTTGCGGTGTGGCGCCATAAGACAGTGAGTCGTGGTAAGCAGTGTTCCCTTGCCGTCGCTCTCGATTGAACCGCCCTCAAGGACAAGGCTCAGACAATCTTCGTATTCGCCCTTGACAACGCCTGCGTCGTACATCTTGCTGTTTATTGCATTATCCTTGTCGGCTGCAAATTTTCGTCCCCAACCGTTAAACTCAAAATCGAGGTAGTGGGGTACAGTATCGCCAAGGATGGTTATAAAAGCGTGGTCGCGTGCCCAGGTGTCGTTGCTTTCGCACTGGAAGAAGCGTATGTTCTGTATGTTGGCAGCTGTCATCTGTAGCTGCTTGCGCACAGCGTCGGTGTCGGGAGCTACGATAAGCAGCTTCTCGCGGCGGCTTATGGCTACTGCAATGTCGACAAAGCATTTTATCGCTTCGTCAAGCATATATGCCCAGTCGGTCTCTTCGTGTGGCCAGGTGAGCTGTACCATCTGCTGTCTATGCCATTCGGCAGGTAGAAATAGTTTTCGTCTCTGTTCCATTGTTACTCTTATTTACGGTCGAAGAATGGATTTTTTGAACTTGCGCTCACAGGAATTGCAATCACATAGTTGCAGTCGGGCAACCAACCGAGTTTATGCGCTGCATATCCTGCCGAGTACATTACGCGGGTGTCTACGCGCAGGTCGGCAGCAGTGGCGCAGGCCGAACCTATGGCGATACCAACGTCAATGGTATTCATCGTGCAGGGAACACCCTCGCCGCGCGACTCGCAGGTCGGAGAACCGCAATAGGCACAGTTCAGTCCCATAGCCTGACTGCGCGAACCGATGAGCAGTATCGCATCGGCCGAGAGAATATTCTCGGCATCGCGTATCATTCCGGCACGCTGATTCTCCTCGCCAATCTGTCGAAGTGCATTGGATAGGGCATAAATGTCATCCTCAACAACAAGAATAATCTCTATAATATCGCAGCCACGTGCCTTTGGTGCAGTGCGCGCTGCTGTCATCATCTGTTTCGCGGCATCAATAACCTGTTGATGGCGCGTATCGCGTTCATTATATATCATAATAGCTGTTTTTGCATTATTTTTTGCGAATGTACGAAAAAACGAGCGAAATATATCAAGCTTGCTTGAATATTTTACAGCGAGTGCATATTGTTCATCTGCCGCAGGCAAATATTTTTTTTAAAAACGAGCGATTTCCTCGTTGTATATCTGCCGCAGGCAAATATTTCCTTTAAAAACGAGCGAAAGTTCAATAAGCGAGTGGATGAAAATTATTTTCACACGTTTGCGAGCCTCATTGGGGATAAATAGAGTAGTGGATGACCCAGAAGTATAATGGGGCATCCACTATGTTATGAGACCTTTACAATATTAAAGATATCGCATATTATTGTTCTTTCTCGGAACTTCTACTTCCAAAAAAGAAACTAAACACTGCAAGGATGCTAAAAATCCAATAGAAAACATTATAAGCAGTTGTGTAAATCTCTGCCTTATAAAGAGCATCGGTGAACCAACTTCTAATAAAATTTATCACGAAAAATATTCCGTGATAAATACCGGAATACCAAGTGTATTCTTTGCCTGGTTCTATATTACAAACCAACCATCCTATAAGGCAATACACCAAAATTTCAATAAGAATCCAAATCATATTTGTAAAAATTAAAGTAATTGTCTCTTAATCTTATTTCATAGTAATGCAACTATCGTATCTGCTATATTCCAAATTGTTCTTCCAAAAACTATCTTAGAGAATGATTAAAGCAATAAAGTGAGTGAACCTGCTATAACTCATAAAGTTATCTCCTCTCTCATTGTTTTGCTCTATCTCTTTTCCTCTATTTATTATAGAATATCCTATAGAGCAAAAGTAACAACATGTATTTTATTTGCCAAATAAATATATGATTTATTTGTAATTTTTTTT
>JAGCKB010000260.1 GCA_017647725.1 Bacteroidaceae bacterium | reverse complement strand
TTTTTTGTGCTAATATGTAGGTGGCTGTTAGCGTAAAAAACGGTTGCTTTGAATCACGTAACCACACCCGTTTCTGCGGATTTTGTTAATTCGCAGGCCACCACAAACAAGAGAGCGAGTCAAAATTATTTTTGACCCAGCCTCGTGACGGTAATGTGTAATAATAAAAATCGCCTCTCCTGCTCGTGCAGGAGAGGCGATTTTTATAGTCAATTTTTTATATCAGGCTATTAGTAGGCTCTTGCAAAGAGTACACGACGTGCCGAGGGCTTGCCTGTTACCATACAGGTACCGGGAGTCTCGTCCCAACCGAGTGGGATACAACGTATAGTTGCCTTGGTGTCGTTCTTAATCTGCTCCTCGGTCTCGGGTGTGCCGTCCCAGTGTGCAAGAATGAAACCACCTTTTTCAATCTCTACCTTGAACTCCTCGTAAGTATCTACGGTGCGTGTATTTGCCTCGCGCATATCGAGTGCCTTCTTGTGCAGGTTCTTCTGAATTTCGTCGAGAAGCTCTTTTACGTATGTGGTAATGCCGTCTATGCTGCGTGTCTCTTTCTCAAGTGTGTCGCGGCGCATTACCTCAACTGTTCCGTTCTCAAGGTCGCGAGCACCAAGAACAAGGCGTACGGGTACTCCCTTAAGCTCGTAGTCGGCAAATTTAAATCCGGGGCGACGGTTGTCGGCATTGTCGTACTTAACGCTGATGCCCATCTTGCGAAGCTCGCCTCTTATCTCGTCTACTTTTGCATCAATGGCATTCAACTGCTCCTGGTTTTTGTAGATGGGGACAATAACAACCTGAATAGGTGCCAAAGCGGGGGGGAGAACAAGACCGTTATCGTCCGAGTGAGTCATAATAAGTGCACCCATCAGTCGGGTCGATACACCCCAAGAGGTAGCCCAAACATAGTCGAGCTTGTTCTCTTTGTTTACAAATTGTACGTTGAACGCCTTTGCAAAGTTCTGTCCCAGGAAGTGTGATGTACCGCACTGCAGTGCTTTTCCATCCTGCATAAGTCCCTCTATTGTGTAGGTGTCAAGAGCACCGGCAAAACGCTCGTTAGCCGATTTTACACCCATAACAACGGGAAGAGCCATATAGTTGTTAGCAAAGTCGTTATATACGTGAAGCATTGTCTGTGCCTCCTTCTCGGCCTCCTCTTTTGTGGCGTGTGCGGTGTGTCCCTCTTGCCACAAGAACTCTGCTGTACGCAGGAAGAGGCGTGTGCGCATCTCCCAACGCATTACATTTGCCCACTGGTTGACCATAATGGGAAGGTCGCGGTACGACTGAATCCAGTTCTTGTATGTACTCCAGATGATAGTCTCGGATGTGGGGCGAATAATCATCTCCTCCTCTAATTTAGCAGCGGGGTCTACAACAACACCGCTTCCATCCTCGGCATTCTTAAGGCGGTAGTGGGTTACAACGGCACACTCCTTTGCAAATCCCTCGACGTGCTCAGCCTCGCGGCTCAGGTATGATTTAGGAATAAGCAAGGGGAAATAAGCATTTACGTGTCCTGTCTCTTTGAACATATCATCGAGTGTACGTTGTATCTTCTCCCAAATAGCGTATCCGTAAGGTTTTATTACCATACATCCACGTACTGCCGACTGCTCGGCAAGGTCGGCTTTAAGTACAAGGTCGTTGTACCACTGTGAGTAGCTTTCACTACGCTTTGTCAAATCTTTTAATTCTGCCATATTATTTATCGTTTTTTTTATTATCTTCGCGCTATGTTTTGCAAAAGTACAAAAATAAATTCATATATATACTTTGTTGTATATTGTTATGAGAGATTTTTTGTATATTAGCCACGAATTTTTAATTATAACGATTATTGAATAAAATTTATAAGGTATGAAAGTTAATTTTTTGAAGTCAATCTGTGTAGCACTTTGTGCACTTATTGTTTTTAGTGGATGTGGCAGTCTTAACAATACAGCAAAGGGCAGTATGCTTGGTGCTGCCGGAGGTGCAGCTTTAGGTCTTTTGGTTGGTCACTTTGCAGGTAACAAAGCCGTTGGCGCTGCCGTAGGTACTGCTGTCGGTGCAGGTACAGGTGCCATCATCGGTCGCCGTATGGATAAGGCTGCCGAGGCTGCTGCCGAGGTTAAAAATGCCACAGTAGAGACTGTAACCGATGCCAATAACCTGACAGCCGTTAAGGTTACATTCGACTCTGGAGTTCTTTTTGCATCGAATAAGTATAATCTGAACGATGAGGCTAAGAAGAATCTTGCTCAGTTTGCACAGGTACTCAAGGAGTATAATGATGCCGACGTTGCAATTTTCGGTCACACCGACTCTACAGGTAGCGACGCTATCAACGACCCCTTGTCTTTGAATCGTGCCAACTCGGTTGCCGAGTATCTTAAGTCACTTGGTGTATCGACAAAACAGATTAAAAACGTCGAGGGATTCGGCTCAAAAGAGCCTGTTGCCGATAACTCAACAGCTGCCGGTCGTGCACAGAACCGTCGTGTCGAGGTTTATATGTATGCAAGCGAGGCTATGATTAATGCAGCCAACAGCGGACAGTTGAAGTAATATTAAATAAATAAGGGTAATAACAATCGCATAGTGCTCTTGTCGGGGCATATGCGATTGTTGTATAAATAAGCTTCTTTGTAACCTTAATAAAAGCAAATACTATGGGTAAGCGTTATCTTTTCTTTGCTACTTTAACATATTCGTATACAATATTGCGCCCTCTGCAAAAGGAGATTTGGCGCCGAGGCGATGATGTCGCCTGGTTTCTCGAGGATAGTTGCCCCGATAAACTTGCCGAAAATGAGAAACGCCTAAAGACAATAGAAGAGGTATTGGAATATTCACCCATAGCGGTTTTTGCAGCAGGAAACTATATTTATGACTTTTT
>JAGCKB010000259.1 GCA_017647725.1 Bacteroidaceae bacterium | reverse complement strand
GCTCAAGAGGCGGCTCGCATGCAACGCGAGCGTGACGAATTCAACCGTAATATGTTCAATCGTCAATACTACCAAGATGCTATCTCGCGCAACGACACACAGCATTTCCTTCGACAACTCCGCAACAACATGCGCGATACAGTCGAACAGCAAAACAACACCGCAGTCATCACCGGCCAAACACCCGAAGCCGTTGCCGCCGCAAAAGAAGCTAACGCTAAGGCTTATGCCGATGCTATCGCCTCTATCGATGCTACCAACAGCCAACGCAAGGATGCAGCTCTTTCCGGTTATCAAGCAAGCAAGAACCAATCTTTTTCCGATTGGATGAAAACCTACAATCAACAAGCCAATAATTGGACAAATTTCGCCAACCAAGCATTCGCTATAGGAGCGCAAGGCCTCAATACCGTAGGCTCGGCCATCGATGCCAAGTACACACCCGCAACTGCCGCGACTCCGACTGTCGACATCTCACAACAGCAGAACAAACCATATTTCTAACGACTATGAACAATATATATACAATCAACGACGAATTGACTCCCCAGCCGGTTACTACGGATGCGGACAATACCTCCGCAACCCCCGACCTGCAACAGCAACTCGGTGCGCTCGAGGCACAACGCCAAGCCGACCTTGACCACATCAACCGCAACTACCAAGACCTCAACCAAGAGTACGACGACCAGCTCGACATCATCGACAACCTGCACAAGACTGTCTCTCGCCGTAAGGTGGTAGATCCTCGTGCCGTCAGTGCTCGTCAAGCTCTCGGTTCTCTATACGATACAATACAACTCATCGGCTCGGCTGCTTCAATGGCGGGTAAGACTACACCCCCTGCACCCCAACTCACATCGGCACAGGCACAACAAAACACCATCGCCGACCGACTCTACACAGCGCAACGTCAAGCCGACCAAGACTACGCCACACAGTTGCGATACATCACACAACGACAACAACAAGCGCGTGCCGATATCGCCAAGCAACGCCGACAATCCAAGACCGAAGCCGACCGCATGCGCCTCAACACCAACAAGCACTACGACACTCTCTCTACCCGCATCACCGAAGGTGAACGCGATAGGCAAAATCGCACACGCATTGCCATAGAGCGCAACGCAACAGCTATTAAGCAAACCAACATTCGTGCTTATGGCGGTAGTGGAAGTGGTGCCAACAAGTTCGACTTGTTCGACTTCGATGGTAGCTCTTATCGTTTGCCGGCCAATATGCGCAAAGATTTCTCTTCGGCCGTTGGCAACCTTGTCAACAATTCCGATAATGCTATATATCCCGAAGACTTTACCCGATACGGCGCAAAACTATCAGGTACAGCACTACACATGGCTATCCTACGCGCAGTACTCAATGGCGACATTCCAGTCAATGCCAATACCTACCAAGAAGCGATCGACATCTTCGAGACCTATTTCACCCCCGCCAATGTTTCCACACAATCCGCAAGTAGGGACGAAATTGCATTGCGTCCGACAAGCAACACCGACAATACAAATGTATGGGATGAAGAAGAGCTCGATTGGTAACTCCCTTTAGCCTTTAATGACTCTAATGGCCCTAATGACATTAAATACTAAAACATTCTATATATGACACATTCCGAACAATTATACAACTCACTCCTCAACAAAGGATACACTGAGAAGAATATCGGCGACCGCGACACCTTCTTGACGAAGATGCAAGACAAAGAGAATCGCCGTAAACTCTACGACTTCATAAGCAAGAGAGGCGATTTCCGTATCGGTAATTATGAGAATTACGAGAAACGCATTGCCTCCGACTTCTCTATCCCTCAACCCCTGCGAGAGAATATCGCTCTCGCTATGGCTAATCCTATGGATAAGGTCAATCCTGCACTACGCACACAATCTGCCAAACCCATAGGCGATGTGCAAGCCTCGCAAAACATAGGCAACAAAGCGGCTCTTACATTCAAGGATGTAGAACCAATGCCCGAGACTTCAGAAGTTTTACAACGCAATGCCGAGACCCTTGCCGGCATTAATGACCCTGCCGGCCTTACCAAATCTCCCGACAATATCCAACAAGCCGTCTCTCAAGACCTCGTAGGCAAGGCCGCATCACAAGAATGGCAACGCGATACCCTCAACTCTGTCAGTGGTATGCGCGAAGAGGCTAAGAAGAAAATAAAAGAACGCGCCGAGGAGTTACGCAACTCGGGCGAAGACTTCGACTACTCGCAATGGCAACAATCTCCGAGCCAATACGGATATGCCCCTATGACCACTCCCGGCGTTAAGGCTCCAAACCTTCACTCCGACAGGGAGATGAATCTATACCGTCTCACAATCGAGACTCTCGACGAGGCACAAAAGCACATGGAAACTGTTCGCGAAAATCAATCCCGCAACGGTTTTCAACAAGCTGCTGCCGGTGTTGGTGATGCCATCTTCGACATCGATACACTTACCCTCGGCCTCGACAGCCTCGCCAAGAACGCCACACTCAAGGCTATTCTCGACAAGGCCGATGCCGACCAACCGCTCACCCAAGCCGAAGAGTCTCTCCTCAACGCAGCTCTCTACAAGCAATTCACCGAGGCAGCCCTCCCCAATGGTCGTTGGTATAACATAGGTAAGGGTATAGGCGAGAACATACCCTATATGCTACAATTCGGACTATCAGGTTTAGCGGCCGGAGCACTCACCAAAGGTGCAACCAAGGCCATTGGCAAGGCTGTAACAAAGTATATCAACAACCTCGCACTCAAGAATGGTGGTAAGATAGCAAACAAAGCTACTCGCGCACTCGGCAATGGAATATCCAAACTCTCTGCCGGTACTCTCAAGGCTCTTGCGCAAACTCCCCTGCAAACTTCCCTATACAACGACATCATCGAGCGACAAATCGGCACACTCGGCTACAACCCCGGCGAAGATGGAGCACTCGACTATACCGGTCGCATCGATGCCGACAATACTGCCGATGCTATTACCAAAGGTCTTACTTCGGGATTCATAACAAACCTTACCGAATCTATTGGTGGCGAAGGTATTCAATTCATCACCAACAAAATCGGTGGTCTCATGGGCAAAGGGGCTAATGCCGTCTTCAAAAATCTACAATCGCCTCGCTGGTACAACCGCCTACGCGAAAGTTTCCGACGCAATGGCTTTGGTGAGTTTGTTAAAGCTACAAGTTGGCAAGGCCCGGTTGCCGAGTATGGCGAAGAAATCCTCGACCAAACACTCAACGCTATCTTTGTGGGCGACTCTTCGCTCGACCCCAATAGCGAGAACTATGTTTTCGACCTTGACAACCTCATCGACACAGCCATCACTACAGGGGCCATCTCGCTATTTATGGGTGCATTGGGTGGTGCAGCTTCAGCCAAGGTACACCACGACGTGAACAAAGCTTTTGCACAAGCCAATCACAACTTGGAAGAACTCAAATACTCCAACCTCGAAATTCAAGCCCTCAACGATATTGCGATTGACAATCCGCAAAATACAGCCAAGTGGGTGTCATCTATTACGCGCACCATGCGCACACTCGCTACAAGTCGCGACGAAATCGTAAGCTCCCTCTCTCCCGAGGCGCGTCAATACCTTGACAAGGAAAACCCCACCGACGAAGACAAGAAGGCTCTATCTCTCTACGACTTGCAAGCTCTCGCAGCTCGTGGAGAAATTACCAACCGCTTCAACGAGCTTACCATACAGCGCGACTATGTAGTAGCAGCTACCAACTACAACGCCATGATTCAAGGACTCAAAGAGCGCGTTGCCCCACAAGCCGAAGCCGAACTCGCCGACATCCAAGCCAACGCCCTCCGCGACTCCGACTATACCGTTAAGGTTACATTCAGAGGTCAAGATGGCTACCTCGTTTCAGGTACTGCCGAAATCAACGATTTGCCCGATGGTAGCACTGAAGCCACACTCCCTGCCGGCAACATCTACCAAGTACGCACCAAGTCGCCCGATGGTCAATGGCTCACACAACAAGCCGTTGCCGAAGACATACAGCCCATCAGCGTTACACCCACACAGCAACTCATCGACGAAACGACTGCTCGAATCTACACGCCGGTGCAAAACCTCATCAACGCCGAGCAAGCACAAGCACAAGCCGAAGTTGCACAATCTCAACCTCCTGTTCCTGCCCCTAACGGCACTGTTGAGCAAACAGAGCAAGCACAACCATCTGTAGAAACAACCCCTGCCGGCCTTAATACCCCTACAGCCCCTAACGGCACTGTTGAGCAAACAAGTCCTATATTAGAACAAGCAAGTCCTATATTAGAACAAGCAAGTCCTATATTAGGTACACCCACATCGAGCGTCATTGGTCGTTCTCTATCTGCCGACGAGTCGCAGAACCTCATAGCACAAATGGAGCAAAACGCCGAAGTAGCACCCGAGGTAGAACTAACACCCGAAAATTGGATAAACCTTTTTGGCGAGGACGGTACAGTCGATACACCCATCGGCTCGGTCAAAATGGGCGAAAATCAATACTTCAAACTCGCACAGCAAGGACGTAACGGCAAGCTCGGTATGGTAAAACCAACCCTGCAAGCACCTTCATTTATCATTGAGGATACAAGGCCCGAGGCAAACAGCGAAAGAGACTCTTCATACATTTTTGTAAAGACTTTCACCAAACAAGATGGTAGCAGATTCTATTATTTTACATCTGTTACAGTTAGCAAAGACGGCAAGGAGGTTGTTATCTCAAACCAAGAGAAGTCCGCAAACAAAATATCCAAGCTACTCCAAAATGGGAAAATAGCTTGGATAGATACTGCGTTCAGTTTGCATCCGACAACACAAATCGAGGAGTCAGTTCCTCTTAACGATTCGAACAAACCTACTTCTACTGACAATCAGTCTGCCTTGCTCGGTATCAATTCGCCTGAACTTTCTACCGACAAAGTTACTACTTCTTCGCTAAATAACAACAATTCAGACGAAAATGTTTTATCCGACGAGCAATTCGACGAGTACATAGCCACGCTCCCAACAAGCGATGCTATCAACGCCATCACGCAACGACGCGGAGCCGAAGAAGCCGACCAATACGCTCAGTGGCGCAAAGGCATCCTCACCAAGGAACGCGACAAAGCGCAAAAGGCTCTTAACGCCAAGGTTAAGCCCTTCGACGCATCACGATACCCCGACTATGCACAGATGAAGCGCGAAGAGCGCAAGCACAACGAAGCCCTGCAAGCTACTCGCTCCGAGGCTCTCGGCATTATCAATCGCACAACTGCCGAGATTGCCGACATCGACCGCTACCTCGCCGAGCGTAACCGACAAATAGCTGCCGAGCGTGAGGCTGAAAATCCCCTCCGCAACGGTATTGCACAGGCCGTAGAGAAACAACCCATCAATACCATCGAGCAATACATAGCTCGTTATATTGCTCTCGGCGGTCGTCTGCGCATGACCGACCAATACACCAATGGTCTTGCTGCCGAACTCGGCATTACTCCCGGTAGTCAAGAACACCGCGAACTACTATCTATACTCTCCAACACCGAGGGTATGACACCCGAGCAGCTCGCACAAGACATGGTAGAAAATATCGAACCCGAATACCGCCACCTCATCGCAGGTCGCGATACTCAGGATATCCGCAATGCTATCATCGACACTATACAGTCAGGCGTAACATCTCGTCGTCGCGCCTACAATTTCATCGCCGATATCAACCAACGTGCCGCCGACGAAGAGCAACGATACATCGACGAGCAAGAACTGCAAGCCGAGATAGATGCCGACACCGAGCAAGCCATTCGCGATTATGAAGAATTATTACTATCTTCGCTCACTCCCGACGACCTCGCCATTATCGACACCATGACCGGTGATTATTGGGATGAACTATTAGCCATTCAACAATACGAACAAGAAGCATACAACGACTATGACACCAACGCAACTACAACAGCACCTCGCACGCTTAAGCAAGGAGCAGAGAGCACAGCTATTCAGTCAAGCACTCAACCAACTCAAAGAACAACTATCACCCCAAACGGTACAAATGCTACAACAATCCGACCCGCAACGCCTCAACCGAATGATAATGGCTCAAATTCTATCCAACTACCCCAAGAGAATAAGATAAATATTCTCGACCCGAGAGATATGTCCGATGCGGAAAAACAACGCAGAGGAGATATGTTGCGAAATGCTCATGCTGTAGAAGTACAAAAGGACGCCATAACATCTACACCCGAAATATCTGCACGAAAAGCTGCCGAGTTATGGTGGGACGAAAACGTTGGCGAGCCTGCTTTATATAACACAGAAGCCGGAGAAGTCGAAATAAACAAAAACTCTATCGAAAGCTCTTTAGCACATCGATACGGACAAAAGAAACTCGATGCTATCACGTCGCTGATTGAAGGCTTCGAGAATGCCGTTTACTTAGGGACAATGGAAGATGGAACGCGACAAGAAGGCGTGTTTAATCACTACTTTGCTTATCCTATAATGTACGATGGAGAATTAAACTACGTCTTCTGTCGGGCTATGCAAGATGCCAATAAGAATAGATTGTATGTACATGAGGTATTTTTAGGCGATAAAATAACAAAGGGAAATACCCTTCAAACCGCAGCGTCTCAGCCTCACGGAGGTATCTCCCTTTATAGGGACATTCTTGCAAATGTCCTTTCTATCGGCAAAGCTAATCAATCTTCTTCACAATCGCAAGAAATAAATGAAGAAATAAATAAACAAGTAGCACAAGCCGAATCCACCGGCTCATACACCATCACTCCCACGCAATACACTACCAAGCGTGGCAACGTCCTCGACATGCAACTCGTTAAGTTCACCAATGACTTAACCAAAGAACAATACCGTACTGCCAAGGAACTTGCCAAAGCCGACAAAGGTTGGTACGACCGCGAACAAGGTGGATTTATGATGCGTAGCCAAGAGAGTGCACAACAACTTGCAGACACTATCGCCTCACAACCTATATCAATGACCGACATCAAGGCCCTCAACGACGGCGATATAGCGTTTACTGAACCTCAACAATCCGAGAACAAACCCCACGCGCCCATTTGGCAATACTCTATTCACGTCGATACCGACGGTTACACCGTACTTACACGAGAGGATGTAAGCTCGGGTATTGCTATTGGTGATGCACTCTTTTCATCGGTTGCCGACTCGCCCGAAGAAATGCTTGAGATACTCCGCAATCCTCACAACAATATGCAAGAGGTATTAGACGCCGTTGAAGTTATTCTTGAAAACAAAATCAAGACTCGCGAACTCGACCGCAAAATAGCCGAGCAACGCAAACAAGATTACGAGGCCCTGCGAGCTAACGGTGTAAACGGTTACAAAATCGGAGAAAAGGTAATATACAAAGGAAAAGAAGCTACAATTTACGACTTCGAGGAATTTGGTGCTCATCGCCCCGTTCTCGATACAGGCTTGGCTCCCATAATATATGATGCAGCCGAATGGAGCGATATAGAACACCTCGACAAAG
>JAGCKB010000002.1 GCA_017647725.1 Bacteroidaceae bacterium | reverse complement strand
TAATTTTCTTCTTTGTAGCCCCTACAAGCAATGATTGTCAATAAGCGATTTAACAAAGTCATAAAAAACAAATAAAAACAACAGAGATAAAATGAGTGTAATTCTTATTATCATATCTTTTTTGCTATGCACATCGGCTGCGCAGTGCAAGGTGCGTCATCTTACACTCGACGAGACAATAAACCTTGCGCGTTTGCAGAGCCTTGATGCAGCCGTTGCCCTCGACGAGTTGCGTTCGGCCTATTGGCAGTATCGTATCTATCGTGCAGGCTTGTTGCCCGAGGTGCAGTTGACAGCCACACTGCCAGCTTACAACCGCAACTACACCAGCTATCAGAACAGCGACGGTTCTTATACATTTGTACGTAATAATTATATGCAGATGAACGGCGGCCTATCGGTGCAACAGAGTGTTTGGGCAACAGGTGGAACATTGTCGTTATCTACTTCGCTCGACTATCTTAAGATGTTCAGTGGTAACCGACAGGAACGATATATGAGTGTGCCGCTCGCCCTTACATTCACACAACCAATCTTTGGAGTGAATAATGCTAAGTGGAACCGACGCATAGAGCCGGTGCGCTATGCCGAGGCACAGGCTTCATTCCTTTCGGCTACCGAAGAGGTTACAATAAGCGCCATCAACTACTTCTTTAATTTGTTGCTGGCACAGGAAAATGTAAATATAGCCAAGCAGAATCTTTCTAACGCCGAGAACCTATATGATGTGGCGCAGAGCAAGCACGAGATGGGAATAATAAGCGACAACGACCTGTTGCAACTGCGACTGAATGTGCTCAATGCCCGTGCCTCGCTCACCGACAACGAGAGCAGTCTCAAAAGCAATATGTTCACTCTGCGTTCCTTTCTTATGATGGACGAGGAGACCGAGATTATCCCCATTATGCCCGAGACATTCTCGACTCCTACGCTTGTGTATGAAGATGTGCTGCAAAAGGCATTACAGAATAATTCCATTACAAAGAACCTCGCGCGTCGAAGAATGGAGGCCGACTACAATGTCGCCTCGGCACGCGGAAACCTGCGCAGCATAAACCTTACGGCACAAGTGGGAATAGACGGAACGGGACAGCATCTGTCCGAGGCCTATAATCCGCTTAACGACAATCAGTATGTAAAGGTGGGTGTGCAGATTCCTCTGCTCGATTGGGGCAAGCGTCGCGGAAGATTGCGCGTTGCAAAGAGCAGTCGCGAGATTACCGCAGGGCGCTTGGAACTGGAAATGCGCAGCTTTAAACAGAATATTTTTATCCTTGTCGAGCAGTTCAATAATCAGCGTCAGCAGATGGAGATTGCCATTGAGGCCGATACTATTGCCACACGTCGATATAACAGCAATGTAGAGACATTCAAAATTGGCAAGATAAGCACCCTCGACCTTAACGATGCACAGGTGAGCAAAGACCAGGCACGTCGCACACGAATATCGGAGCTTATGTACTATTGGTACTATTGGTACCGTCTGCGCAGCATAACTCTGTGGGACTATGAGAATGATTGTAATATTAACGCCGATTTTGACAGGCTACTTAAAAACGAATAAAGAACTATGATAACATTATATTTACGACAAGCGTGGGCTATGATGCGTCACAATCGTCTTTTCTCATCGATGTATATCTTGGGAACAGCGGTTACAATAGCCATTGTAATGATATTCTTCATTATCATATACATAAAATTAGGTCCTATCTATCCCGAGTATAACCGAGACCGATTATTATATCTCGATCTGATTCATTTCGAGATAAACGATGGCAACAGTAGTGGCTATACGGGTGCATCACGCCATCTTTACGAGAAACTTAACAGCGTCGAAGGATGCGATGCTGTTGCAACATCAAGAGCAGGAGAAAATCTCACGATAGAGGGACTGAAAAACGGTACACTGCTTTTTGCATCGCACTCTTTCTGGCAGATATTCGATTTTGAGTTTATCGGTGGAAAGGCATTTACAAAGCAGGACGAAGAGAATAATACCGCAGCTCCCGTAATTGTCATAAGCGACAAGATGGCACAACAGCTCTTTGCAACAGTCGATGCTGTCGGGAAAGAGGTGAAAATACAGAATACTCCACATAAGGTTATTGGAGTGGTTAAGGGTGTAAGCGGAAGTACTCCCAGCGTATATGCCGACTGTTGGATACCGGTAAACAGCAGTTTGAATGTTGAGCGTTCCTACACAAGAGAGAATATTCTTGGTAGCTACAAACTGTTTTTCCTTGTGTCGCAGGGTAAGGATTTTGAAACAGTAAAAAGCAATATATCCAATCAATTTTCACGATTTGCACAGGAGCAACCCAAAGGCAATAAATACGAGCCTTACATAAATACCCACATAAAATATATGTTGGGCAACGAATATGGTGCCGAGGATTTCGGCTTTATGCTTCTGCTGTTTATGACACTGCTCTTTATACCCGCCCTTAACCTAAGCGGAATGATTGCTTCGCGTATGAACAGCCGTATGGAGGAGATAGGTGTGCGCAAGGCATTCGGTGCCACTAACCGTACACTCGTATCACAGGTACTCTTCGAGAATCTGTTATTTACCGCAATAGGCGCGCTGTTTGGACTGCTGCTTGCATATATTTTTGCTCTCTTGACACAGGAGTGGATTGTTACGCTGCTCGACTCGGTGAATATGAATGCCAATTACCCTACAGAGGTGACAATGGAGATGCTCATTAATCCTACGGTTGTTGTAGTTACAATACTGCTTATCCTATTGCTTAATCTTGTATCGGCACTGATACCAACAATATACTCTTTGCGTCACAGTATAACTGTGTCATTGAACCATAAAAAATAATCGCCTTATGATAAAGACAATTTTGCATCAGATTTGGAACGAGCGCCGACAGAACGGCTGGCTCTTTGTGGAACTCATTGCCATTGCAATATTCTTGTGGGTTGCCATAGATCCGTTGTTTGTTCTCTACAGCAATAAATATATCCCCGAGGGATACGATGACGACAATGTCTACTATCTTGAATTCGAGGTGAAGAACAACGTAAAAGAGGAAGAAAATGCAGGCGAGGTCTGTGCCAATGATTTTGAGCAGACAATGAATATTGTTCGCGTACTCCCCGAGATTGCTTATTACAGTGTTGCAAGCAGCAATAATTATCCTAACAGTATGGGCACCAACTGTCCTAAATATGCAGTGGATAGTACAATGAATGTGAATGGAGAGAACCATTCTCTTCACATCCCGACATACGATATTTACGATTTTCCCGGGAGCGACTATTTTGCAACAATGCAAATAAAGGGGGTAGACGGCGAGATTATGAAAAAATCATCGGCAAGCAACGGACACGGCATATACGTCTCGGAGAATCTTGCGCATAAAGTATTCGGTACAACCGATGCTATCGGTAAAAAAATATCGTACCCCGATGAAGGAGAAAACTACTCGGTTACAGGAGTCTTCTCAACTGTTCAGACAACAGAATACATCGAGCCGATGCATCTCATTATGCACATTCATGACCGTAGCGAGATTTGTAATTATATCGACAAACGCTATATATTCGAGAATTACAAGATATTCCTGCGTCTGAAAGATGGAGTAGACGCCGAGAAGTTTATAAAACGATTCCAGGCCGAGGTGGCTCCCAAGCTCGACTTTAAATATCGAAAATTTCACTCAATGACACCGGTAAGCAGTAATGCCGAGAAGAACGCAAATATATTCGGAATAACAAACCGCTATCGCGTGCAGATTATTCTATCTGGGTTTGCTCTGTTCTGTGCATTCCTGGGAATAATGTCGACCTATTGGGTGCGTGTATCGGACCGACGAATGGATATTGGAGTTATGCGTAGTATGGGCGCAACATCAAGTCGTGTATTACGACAGTTTATTCTCGAGGGGTGGTTGATAGTGACAATTGCTTTTATTATTGCTTTGCCACTGCTTTTGCATAAAGTCTATATTATGGGATTTTCCGACCCGTTGCAAAAATTTACATCTATGATGTGGCAGGAACTAATGCTTGCAAAAAACGGTGATTATCTGCACAATCAGCCGATGACACATTTTGTCATAGTAAGTCTTG
>JAGCKB010000258.1 GCA_017647725.1 Bacteroidaceae bacterium | reverse complement strand
GCACTCGCTGTGAAATAATTGAAACTAGTTTCATATATCTCGCTAGTGTGTTGGTAGCTTTGCGGTAAACCGCGAAGATACCTTGCACTCGCTGTGAAATAATTGAAACAAGTTTCATATATCTCGCTCGTTTGTTGGTAGCTTTGCGCTAAAGCGCGAAGATATCCTGCACTCGCTGTGAAATAATTGAATGGCTTTTTAATGTGCTTTCAATGAATAATGTGTTTTATATGACTATTGCAGGGTGTAAAAAAGATGATTATGATGAAAAGATTTTTTATTATATTGTTTGTTGCCTTTGCTTCTATTGCTGCGTCACAGGCTCAGAATACAAAGGCGAATGCTCGTAAATTGTTTCAGGAAGGTAAATTCGAGGAGGCCAAGCCTATACTGAAAAAACTGCTTAAAGGCTCCCCAAACAGTGCCGAGTATAACTATTGGTATGCAGCCTGCTGCTTCGAGACGGGCGATACAACCGCAAATATCGAGGAGATGTTGAAGATGGCAGCAAAGCGTCGTGTGCTAAATGCACCCTATTATCTTGGACGATTCTATAAACAGGAACTGCGTTACACCGATGCCATTGAGAGTTTCGAGGAGTATCTCGAGGTTGGTAAAGACGAGGATAAACTTGTGGAAGCGCACTCCCGGCTCGCAAAACTGAATTCCCTGATGCGTATGATGCGTTCAACCGAGCGTGTCTGCATTGTCGATAGTATAATTGTCGACAAAAAGAATTTCTTACAGGCTTATAGGATGGGAAGCGATGTGGGTGTGTTGCGCAAGGTGTCCGACTATTTCGGTAATCCCTCGCTCGAGGGTGTCCTCTCGATGACCGAACGTGGTACCGACATCTACTATCCTCAAAGGGTGGATGCCGAGGGACTCTCGTTCTTGAAACTCTTTAAGGCAACCAAGACCGGCGACGAGTGGGGCAATCCCACACAGCTTCGCGGCTTCGATACAGGCGGAAACGATGATTATCCCTTTATGTCGGCCGACGGTACTACATTCTATTTTGCCAGCGACGGTGACGAGTCGATAGGCGGTTACGACATCTTTATCACACGTTACGATAGTGAGAACCGACGTTTTCTTAAGCCGACAAACATTGGAATGCCATTCAACTCCGAGGCCAACGACTATATGATGGCGGTGAACGAGATGATAAATCTCGGTTGGTTTGCAACAGACCGTCGTATGCCCGAGGGAAAAGTGTGCATATATATCTTCATCCCTAATCAGTCGCGTCCTACCTACGACTACGAAACATTGGGTTATGATGTAATGCTTTCTCTCTCGCATCTCTTCTCAATCAAGGAGACACAGGGCGATGCCGAGGCAGTACGAAAAGCACGTCAGCAATACGCACTGTTGCAGTACAATACAGCCGATAATAGCGCCGAGGGAGATTTTCTCTTTATCCTTGACGATGCCACCGACTACACCACACTTGCAAACTTCAAGAGCCCCGAAGCACGTAAGCTGTTTGTAAAATGGCAGGAAGATACATCGAAACAGTCGAGCAGAATAGCCCTTCTTGAACAGAAACGCACACAATATGCCGAGAGTAACAATGCTCAAAAGCAACGTATGACAACAGAGATACTGAACCTTGAACAGACGGTTGAGAGAGAGCAGGAGCGCCTCGCCAAAGTAGAGAAAGAGATACGACGCATAGAATTGGAACGATTGAACCGACGTTGATACGCTCTGCTCTTTAAGGAAAAAGTTTTTATGATACTCTGAACAGCTACCGTTTGAAAGAGTAATATAAAAAAGCATAAACCCAAGCAGCGCAGTGCAACAAACCTGTAAAATCATCTGTTTTATTGACGGTAACAATTAAACTGAAATATTATGAAACGCTATTTCCCACCCTCGGAGTTGCTCATCGAGCCCAACGGCGCAGTATATCACTTGGGAGTAAAACCCCAACAGCTTGCCGACAAAGTAATTCTTGTGGGCGACCCTAACAGGGTTCCCAAAGTAGCCGAGTTCTTCGATAGCAAGGAGTGCGATATAAGTGCCCGCGAGTTCCGCACAATCACAGGAAACTATAAGGGCAAGCGCATCACTGTTGTGGGCACAGGAATAGGTTGCGATAATATAGATATTGTGATAAACGAGCTTGACGCACTTGCCAACATCGATTTCGAGACACGATACGAGAAAGATACCCTGCGACAGTTGCAGATGGTGCGCATAGGCACCTGCGGCGGATTGCAAGAGAACACCCCCACAGGCTCATATATCTGCTCGGCAAAGTCGATAGGTTTCGATGGATTGCTCAACTTCTATGCAGGACGCAACGAGGTGTGCGACCTCGACTTCGAGGCAGCATTTACCAAGCACCTCAACTGGTCGCCGCAGCTATGCGCCCCCTACACAATAGATTGCGATGCCGAACTTATGGAGCGTATTGCGCAGGATGATATGGTGCGTGGCGTGACAATCTCGTGTGGCGGCTTCTTCGGCCCGCAGGGACGTCGTCTGCGTGTCCCCCTTGCATTTCCGCAACAGAACGAGCTTGTGGTATCGTTTGAGCATAACGGATGGCGCATCACCAATTTCGAGATGGAGAGCTCGGCCCTTGCAGGCCTCGCACGGCTTATGGGACATCGCGCAACCACCGTCTGCCTTGTCATTGCACACCGCATAGCCAAGCAGGCAACCGTTGACTATGATGCCAAGATGCGCGAACTCATACAGACTGTGCTCGACCGAATTTAAACAACCTTTTAACGGTAACAAACACAAATATAATATCTCGCAAAAAAGAGAGACAAAAGAGATGAAAAACAACGACACAATATGCGCCCTTGCCACCGCCCAGGGTGGAGCATTGAGCGTAGTGAGAATATCGGGTAGCGATGCTGTCGGCATCGCCGCCTCTGTTTTTACCCCTCGCGGCGGTAAACCCCTCGACGAGCGTCGCAGCCACACAGTCGTATTTGGCGATATTTGTGATGTGCATGGCCATCCGCTCGACGAGGTACTGCTAACCATTATGCGTGCGCCCCACAGCTACACAGGCGAAGACACCGTCGAGATTAGCTGTCACGCATCGTCCTACATAACACGCGAACTGCTTATAAACCTCATAGAACACGGAGCACGTCAAGCCGAGCCCGGCGAGTTCACAATGCGCGCCTTTCTTGCAGGCAAGATGGACCTCAGTCGCGCCGAAGCCGTTGCCGACCTCATAGCATCGGGCTCGCGTGCCACACACCGTCTGGCACTCAACCAGCTGAAAGGAGGCTTCAGCCGTCAGTTGTCGCAACTGCGCGACCGCCTGCTGCATCTGACAACACTTATGGAGCTTGAACTCGACTTCAGCGAAGAGGATGTAACCTTTGCCGACCGCACCCATCTTATCGACCTATGCACCGAAATCGAGACCGCAATATCGCGCCTCGTCGACTCCTTCGGCGTAGGTAACGCAGTAAAGAATGGAATCCCCGTAGTCATCGTAGGCGAGACAAACACAGGAAAAAGCACCCTTCTGAACGCTCTTCTGAACGAAGAGCGCGCCATCGTCAGCGATATATGCGGTACCACACGCGACACAATCGAGGGCACAATGAATATAGGCGGAACGATATTCCGCTTCATCGATACAGCAGGAGTGCGCACCACCAGCGATGTCGTCGAGCAGATAGGCATACAACGCGCCCTGGAACAGCTTGGGAAATCCAATATTGCCCTGTGGGTGATAGACCCCACGATGGAGAACACAACGATGGAGAGCGTGGCAACAAAACTCCTGTCGCAGTGTCGTGGCAAGCGCCTGGCAGTGTTAGTGAACAAATGCGATGTCACCGACTCTCTGAGACTGAGCCGCACAATGGAGTGGGCAGCGAAGATGGTAGAAAAGCACGGCAACGGAGTGGAGTGGAGCAGTGCCGATATGTGGGCCATCTCGGCTAAATTAGGTACCAATATCGATATGTTGCACGACTTCCTACAGACAGCGGCTGCAATGCCCGAACTATCGGACGATGCAGTGGTAGTAACCAACATACGACACTACGAGGCGCTACGAGCTGCCCTCGACGATATCCGTCGAGTACAACAAGCAATGCACAATGGCCTCCCAGGCGACCTCGTAAGCGAGGATTTACGCTTGTGTATCAATCACTTATCTGAGATTGTAGGAACTGTGTCGTCGGATCTTGTGCTACAAAATATCTTCAAGAACTTTTGCATCGGGAAATAGCAATTAGTTAATATATTGATATTTAATATATTAGTAGATTTGATGCAAATCAATAATTTTAAGTATAAATCATCCGCTAATACGTTGAATAACAACCCGATAGGATAGTTTTGCAATTAGAATAAGTAAAGTGCTAAAATTCAATTTTGTCCCTCGTTTGTGCCCCAGGCACTCGAGGGACGTATTTTTTTGTCCCTTTTTTGTCCCTCGGGCACTTCG
>JAGCKB010000257.1 GCA_017647725.1 Bacteroidaceae bacterium | reverse complement strand
CAAGATTATTTGAATTTGAAAATATATTGTAAGGATAGTCGGAGCGTGGGTTTCGGCTATCTTTTTTTTATCGGACACCAATAATATAAAACAATATATGCACGCTGCGAAGCGTGCATATATTGTTTTATCGGTTTATGCCTTGATTATTTGCGGGGCATAATAGGAGTCTCCATAAAAGGATAAACTGTGAGGTTTGTTACCTTGCTCTTGAAACGACCTGCTTTGCTCAAGGGGAATACGAGTGTACGTACATAGTACATCTTGTCGTATTTGTCGCTTGCGCTGTTGTGGTGGTGCTGTGTCTGTTTGTCAAGCTCCTCAACGAGTTTACCGTTTACATAGAGACGAGTAACGCTCTGGTTACCGCTGATGGTTACCTTGGCTTTCTCACCGGGGAAGAATTGGTAGTTAAAGGTGTTCAGATAACCGTCGCGCGCGAAACCTAATTTGCCCTCAACGGGGTCGCTAAGGTAGAATGTAGCGTTCTTCGAGCGGAAGAGTGCTGTACCCTTTCTCTCGCGTGAAGCCTCGATGTCGAATGATACGCTGTAATCCCAACCAATCTCCTTGACATTTGTCTCCTGTCCGGGCTTAACAACGTCGAGTGCCAGGATGGGGGCGTGTCCCTTGCTTACCTGACGGCCTGCTACGTTTACACCGGGAGCCTCGCTTATGCCGATACGTGCCTTGTCGAACTGCTCAAATGCTATAGAGGGTTTTTCGCCTGTCCACATCTTCACAGCCAATGTCTGCATCGCAGGGAATACGCGGTAATGAATATCCTGATAGCTGATACCGTTGCCTGCGTGGTCGTTCCAAACAGCGAACATACCTCCCTTAATCTGGGGATGACGCTCCTCGAACTTCTGGTTACCAATCTGTGCGGGTGTCCAAGACTCGTACAAGAACTTGCAGTTGAGGTAATCGTAGTAGTAACCTGCTGCAGGTACGATGTAAAGATAACCGTCGGGAATGCTGATGAGGTCGTAGCCGAGGTCAATCATATCCTTGGGATCGGCATAACCGTTGTACCAAGCACCCAAGAGTACATTCTCTGATTTCACGGGTGTCTCGCCCTTGGCGTGTGTAAGAGCACCCCAAGCACAAGCCTGCTTGCCATACTTCTCGACAAGACGGATGCAGTAGTCGGTGAAGTAACGGAACTTCTCGACAACGGCTTTGTCACGGTTCGAGTACTCGTCGGTACCAACGTGTACGCGCTTGCCACGGAATACGGGCTCGTCACCCTTTAGATATTCGTCATAGAGTGAGTCTATGAATGTATAGGTCTCGGGCTTGAAGAGGTCGAGGTGGTCCATACCATAATCCTTGCTGGCAATCTCGGGACGGTACTTTGTAAATGCCAATGCGTGTGCAGGAGCATCAATCTCGGGGATAATCTCGACGAAAAGACCCTCGGCGAGTTTCTGCAACTCTATAAACTCCTTCTTTGTGTAGTAGCCATCGCGTGCTGTCAGGCCGGGGAAGTACTCGCTCTCGAGACGGAATGCGCTCTGTGTCTTGTTCCAATCGTTGTTAAAATACTGCTTGAAAGAGTTGTCGTTAAGGTGAATTTGGAATGTGTTCATCTTATAGTATGACATAAACTTCACGTAGTCCTGAAGCATGTGCAGGGGGATGAACTTACGACCGCAGTCGAGCATAAAACCACGTAGGGGGTAGTCGGGCCAGTCGCGAATTGTACCGCAGGCGAGCTCGCGTGCCTCGTTTTGCTCGGCCATCTGAAGGAGGGTACGTGTTGCCCAGAATGCTCCTGTTGCTGTGGGGGCGGTAATCTGTACCTTGTTGCCTATAACAACCTGATAACCCTCTTCGCCCAATTTCTTGTCTTTCTTGATTGCGAGTGAGATGTCGCCTTTCTTTGCGCTGCCCTCGGCTGTTGCAATCTCCTTGCCGAACATCTCTTTATAGTCGGCTGCAAACTGCTTGGCAACCTGCTCTAACTGAGGATTGTTCTTGGGGTATACAATGCGTGTGGCATCGCCGATGGTGAATACACCGTTACCGCCTTTCCACTCGCGAAGCTCGGGGATAACAAATGGCTTTTCGTTTTTCTGTGCTGCTGCAAATGCGGGCGATGCGATGATGAGGCCCATTGCAGCCAACAGAAGGAATAGTGTTTTTCTCATACTTGAATTTTGTTTGAATTTTGATTATTGAATAGTTCTTTATGATATTCTTTATTTTGTTACAAAATGTATCGACTGCCATACCAACTGCTAAGCTATACGCAGTCCATTTGTATATAAACGACAATATTGCTTGCAATCTTTATGGGATTGTAGGCAATATTGTCATTGTTTATCGCTCTTATTCGAGTACTACAAGTACTGCGCCGTCGGCTACTGTGTCGCCCTTGGCTACCGAGATTGATGCTACCTTTCCATCGCGGTCGGCATTGATGTTGTTCTCCATCTTCATAGCCTCCAAAAGAACCACTGTCTGACCCTTTGTTACGGTGTCGCCAACATTAACCTTAACGTCGATGATTACACCGGGTAGAGGTGTCTTGATTGGGTGGCCGTTTACGGGTGCTGCCGCTGCTGCTGCAGGTGCCGCGGCCGCTGCGGGTGCAGCAGGCTTAACAACAGGTTTAACAACCACTGCGGGTTTCTTCTCCTCGGGCTTTTCCCACTCTACGGTATACTCTGTTCCGTTTACTGTTACGTTTGCAGTTGTTTCGGCTACTTCGTTGATTACAACTTCGTATTTCTCGCCGTTGATGGTATATTTATACTCTTTCATAATTTTAGCTTCTTAATTACACAAGTTATTCCAATGTTTGTTGACGTAGCGGATTGTGAGGATGCCGCTCTCTTCGTCGTGAATGTTATCGCCCAAATAGCTGCTTAGCGCCATTGCTATTGCTGCTATTGCTGCATCGTTTTTCTCTTTCATAAGCGTTATTGTTTAAAGAGGTATATTTCCGTGTTTCTTCTGGGGAAGGCCTTGACGTTTGCTCTCGAGCTGTGCAAGGGCGCGTATCACGCGGAAACGGGTGTTGCGTGGCTCGATGACATCGTCAATGTAACCATATTTCGCAGCCTGGTATGGGTTGGCAAACAATTTGTTGTACTCGGCCTCTTTCTCGGCAATGAATGCCTTGGGGTCGGCTGCCTCTTTAGCCTCTTTGGCATAGAGAACTTCTGCTGCTCCTGCTGCACCCATCACAGCAATCTCAGCACTGGGCCAAGCATAGTTGAGGTCGGCACGTAACTGCTTGCAGGCCATCACAATGTGTGAACCTCCGTATGACTTACGCAGCGTAACGGTTACTTTGGGCACTGTTGCCTCGCCGTAGGCATAGAGCAATTTTGCTCCGTGCAGAATAACTGCATTGTACTCCTGTGCTGTTCCGGGAAGGAAACCGGGAACGTCTACAAGTGTTACAAGGGGAATGTTGAATGCGTCGCAGAAACGAACAAAACGTGCACCCTTGCGCGATGCGTTACAGTCGAGTACGCCTGCGTAACGGCAGGGCTGGTTGGCTACTACACCCACCGATTTTCCATTCATACGTGCGAAGCCAACGATAATATTCTGTGCATAGTCGCGGTGTACCTCAAGGAACTCGCCATTATCGACAATCTCGCCAATTACTTCGTACATATTGTAGGCTTGATTGGGGTTGTCGGGGATAATGGTGTTAAGAACGTCGCTTTTACGGTCGATGGGGTCGGTGCAGGGAACATCGGGTACAGTCTCGCGGTTGTTCTGAGGAATATAGCTGAAGAGCTTGCGTATGAGCATAAGACCATCCTCCTCGCTCTGCGCAGTGAAATGTGTTACACCCGACTTGCTTGCGTGTACGCTGGCGCCACCAAGCTCCTCCTGTGTGACAACCTCGCCAAGCACAGTTTTTACCACTTTAGGACCTGTGAGGAACATATATGATGTACCCTCGGTCATAATTGTAAAGTCGGTGAGTGCGGGAGAGTAAACGGCACCGCCTGCGCAGGGACCGAATATGCCCGAAATTTGTGGAACAACGCCCGATGCAAGGATGTTACGCTCGAAAATCTCGGCATAACCGGCGAGGGCATTGATACCCTCCTGAATACGTGCACCACCGCTGTCGTTGATACCAATAACGGGAGCGCCCACCTTCATTGCCATATCCATTACCTTGCATATCTTCTGTGCCATAGTCTCGGAGAGTGAGCCGCCTGTTACGGTAAAATCCTGTGCAAAGATATATACCAAACGACCCTCAATGGTACCGCATCCAGTTACAACACCATCGCCAAGGAACTGCTTTTTCTCTTGTCCGAAGTTGGTGCAACGGTGGGTTACGAACATATCAAACTCCTCGAAACTGCCCTTGTCAAGCAGCATATCGATGCGCTCGCGTGCTGTGTATTTTCCACGCTCGTGCTGTTTTTCAATAGCTTTTTCGCCACCGCCCAAGCGGGCTTTGGTTCTCATTGCTACCAGCTCTTTGATTTTTTCAAATTGCTTGCTCATAATCTCCTTATGTTTTGTTGGTTGTTAGTGTTTTTATTCTTCACAAAGTTCGGTAAGTACTCCCTGTGTTGCCTTTGGATGCAGGAAAGCGATGTGCAGGCCCTCGGCACCGCCACGTGGAGCCTTGTCTATTGTGCGAACGCCTTTCTCTTCGCACTCGGCAAGAGCGTTGGCAACGCCATCTTCTACCTTGTAGGCAATATGATGTATGCCTTGTCCGCGTGTCTCAAGGAATTTTGCTATTGTGCTGTCGGGCGATGTGGGCTCAAGAAGCTCAATCTTTGTTTCGCCAACCTTAAGAAAGGCTGTGCGTACCTTCTGCTCCTCGACAGTCTCTATGTTGTAACACTCGAATCCAAGTACCTGCTCGTAGTAGGGTAGTGCCTCCTCGATGCTGGGTACTGCAATACCTAAATGTTCAATTTTTGATATTTTCATAGTACTTAATTTAAAATAAGGTTAAATACTTTACTGTTTTTCGCGGTTTAGCGCAAAGATATTTACAAACGAGCGAGATAACGAAACATTATTTTGTTATTTCACAGCGAGTGCAATATATTTTCGCGGTTTACCGCAAAGATACATATTAAAATGGATATTCAATGCTTTTTCACAAAATTTTTAAAATGTGCAACTTTAGACTCTAAAAAGAGGTGAAAAGTTACATTGCAGGTAGATGCTGAATAACAGAAATCAACAATTTGAATAATGTGTGAAATATCGACAATGTGGTTGCCGTTGGTAACCCTGTCGAGTGTTAAGAGCAATAACCGATGAGGATAAACAAAAATCTTGGAATAGGTAAATATAATACGTTGTTTATTAAAGTATTGGCACGATGATAGTACAAAATCGCTTTACAAAAGTGTCGAAAAAGACTAAGAATAAGGAACTATGCGAAAACTGTTGTGCTATAAAAAGTTTTTCTTTAACTTTGCACAGTTTTTTGCAGGAGATGGCTTTTTGCCGCTTCTGTATTGGTCTAACAAGCTGCTTGCTTACAGTGACTTAAAGAGCTGGGGCGGTAGCAAAAATGTAATCATAAAATGAAAAAAACACTTGTAGATCTTTTTGAGGAGTCGGTAAAGTTGTATCCCAACAATACATTTTTGCTTGAAAAGAAAGATAAAAAAGAGGGCTTCAAACCTACTACTTACGCACAGGTAAAAGAGCAGGTTTACCGTTTGGGCGCAGGTTATCAGGCGCTTGGTGTTAAGAAAGGTGATAATATGGCTCTTCTTAGCGAGGGTTGCAATATGTGGATTATCGGTGAGCTTGCAATGTTCTATGCAGGTGCCGTAAACGTACCTCTTTCTATAAAGTTAGAGGAGAGTAACGACCTCTACTTCCGTTTGCATCACGGCGATGTAAAGTATATCCTCGTATCAAACTACCAACTTAAGAAAATTCGTGCTATCAAGGATAAACTCGAGGCGGTAGAGAAGATTATCGTATTCGGCGACTGCGGTGAGCTGCAGGAGCGCGAGATTGCAGTAGAGGAGGTTCTTAAGATGGGTGACGAGTTTCTCGCCAACCACTCAATGGAGGAGTTCCTTTCGGTAGGTCTCTCTTTGCAGAATAACGACATTGCAACAATTACATATACCAGCGGTACAACAGCCGACCCTAAGGGCGTTGTGCTGACTCATCGCAACTATACATCTAATGTTGAGCAGGCTTGCACATTGGTGAATATCGACCAGTCTTGGCGTACACTTATCATTCTTCCTCTTGACCACTGCTTTGCGCACGTTGTAGGATTCTATATTATGATGTCTAAGGGTGCTACTGCCGCTACAGTTCAGGTTGGTCGCACAGGTCTTGAGACTCTGAAGAATATCCCCGGAAACATCAAGGAGGTTCGTCCTCACTTTATCCTCTCGGTGCCTTCGCTTGCCAAGACATTCAAGAAGAATATCGAGGGTGCTATCCGTGCAAAGGGCGCTACCACAGAGAAACTGTTCAACTTGGGTATGAAGATTCGTCAGAGCTATTTTGGCGAGAGCAATCTCGATTCTAAGGGTCTGCGTATCTTCTTGAAGCCTCTTGTGGCTCTCTTCGACAAACTTATCTTCGATAAGATTCGTGATAACTTTGGTGGCGAACTCCGTTTCTTCATCGGTGGTGGTGCGCTTCTCGACAAGGAACTGCAGAACTTCTATATCGGTGTAGGTATGCCTATGTTCCAGGGCTACGGTCTTAGCGAGGCTACTCCCGTTATCTCGTCTAATGGTCCTGACCTCTATCGTTTTGGTTCAAGCGGTAAGCTTGTTAAGCCTATTGAACTGAAAATCTGTGACTCTGAGGGTAAGGAGTTACCTCTTGGCGAGCAGGGCGAGATTGTTGTTAAGGGCGAGAATGTGATGGCTGGATATTGGAAGAACCCCACATCGACTGCCGAGACTGTACGCGACGGCTACCTCTACACAGGTGACTTGGGATATATGTCTAAAGAGGGGCTGCTCTATGTGATGGGACGTTTCAAGAGCTTGCTCATCTCGAGCGACGGCGAGAAGTACAGCCCCGAGGGTATCGAGGAGGCACTTGTAAGCTATTGCGGTACAATCGACCAGGTTATTCTTTATAACAACCAGTCGCCTTATACAACAGCACTAATCGTTCCCAATAAGGATAATATCAAGCGTGCGCTTGCAGCTAAGAACCTCGACCTTACAACCGATGAGGGATGCAAGGCGGGTGTCGAGCTTATCAAGGCCGATGTTGAGCGCTTCAAGAAGGGTGGCGACCTTGAGGGTATGTTCCCCGAGCGTTGGTTGCCCAGCACCTTCGCTGTACTGCCCGAGGCATTCACCGAGCAGAATGGTATGATGAACAGCACCATGAAGATCGT
>JAGCKB010000256.1 GCA_017647725.1 Bacteroidaceae bacterium | reverse complement strand
GCAATCTGAAAAAATAAGAAGCTGTTTAAATTTATATCGTCAAGTTTTTTATAGAGCAAAAATTGGATGTTTATTTATATTTTAAGGGCGCATAGCGGGCTATGTAACCGCAAAAAAGGAACAAACAGGCATTTTTGAATATAAAAAACGACGAAACCGTCAGCTTCTATATGAATATTTTTTTAGAAATTTAAACAGCTTCTAACAAATTACGATTAAATAATAATGACAAGAGAACTTTTTACAAAAGAGGCATATAAGATTGCCGATATAGCATTGGCCGACTTTGGCCGCAAGGAGATTGAGATGGCACAACACGAGATGCCCGGTCTAATGGCACTCCGCGAGAAATATGGTGACCAGAAACCTTTAAAGGGCGCACGTATTATGGGTTCACTGCACATGACAATTCAGACTGCAGTGCTCATTGAGACACTCGTCGAGCTTGGTGCAGAGATTCGTTGGGTATCGTGTAACATCTACTCGACACAGGACCACGCAGCTGCTGCCATAGCACAAGCAGGAATCCCGGTATTTGCCTGGAAAGGCGAGAACCTTGCCGATTATTGGTGGTGCACACTTCAGGCACTCACCTTCGAGGGAGGTGAAGGCCCCGACACCATCGTTGACGATGGAGGCGATGCCACATTGATGATACATCTGGGATACGCAGCCGAGAGCAACCCCGAGGTACTTAAATACAGCGAGAACGACCCCGAGGATGAGCGCGAACTGAAGAAACTGCTTTCACGCGTGCTTGAAGCCGACCCACAGCACTGGCACAGAGTGGCAGCAAGAATAAAGGGAGTATCGGAGGAGACCACAACCGGCGTACACCGTCTCTATCAGATGATGGAGAACAAGGAGCTTCTCTTCCCCGCATTCAACGTCAACGACTCGGTGACAAAGAGCAAGTTCGACAACCTCTATGGCTGCCGCGAGTCTCTTGCCGACGGTATCAAGCGCGCCACCGATGTAATGATTGCCGGTAAGGTAGCCGTTATCTGCGGTTACGGCGATGTAGGTAAGGGTTGCGCACACAGTATGCGCTCTTACGGAGCACGCGTACTTGTTACCGAAATCGACCCCATCTGCGCGCTTCAGGCAGCAATGGAGGGATTCGAAGTAGTGACAATGGACGAGGCCTGCAAATATGGTAATATCTTTGTTACCTGCACAGGAAACATCGACATCGTACGCATCGACCACATGGAGCAGATGCCCGACCAGGCTATCGTATGTAACATCGGTCACTTCGACAACGAGATTCAGGTAGAGGCACTGAAGAACTACCCCGGCATACGTTGTCTGAACATCAAGCCACAGGTCGACCGTTACTTCTTCCCCGACGGCCACAGCATCATCCTGCTTGCCGACGGACGCCTTGTAAACCTTGGTTGCGCAACAGGACACCCCTCATTTGTAATGAGCAACTCATTCACCAACCAGACACTGGCACAGATTGAGTTGTTCACAAAGCAGTACGAGACAGGAGTATACTGCCTGCCCAAACATCTTGACGAGGAGGTAGCCCGCCTGCATCTTGGACGTCTGAACGTTAAACTAACAACCTTGACACAAAAGCAAGCCGATTACATTGGCGTAGATGTCAAAGGTCCATACAAGTCGGACATTTACCGTTACTAAGAGGCTTATATGGCACAACCAAAGAGCATATGCGTCTACTGCGCATCGAGTAATCGCGTAGACGAATCGTACAACAGCGCCGCCCACAAATTGGGCGCGCTGTTGGCTCGTGAAGGGATAACCCTTGTAACGGGCGGCGGCAGCATAGGCCTTATGCGCAGCGTGGAGGATGGTGCACTCGAAAATGGCGGAAAAGCCATCGGTGTTATACCACAGTTTATGGTCGAGCAAGGCTGGCACCATACTGGGCTGAGCGAACTGCGCATCACCACCGATATGCACACACGCAAGCAGACGATGGCACAGCTATCCGACGCAGTCATTGCCCTTCCCGGCGGATGCGGCACAATGGAGGAGTTGTGCGAGATTATCACCTGGAAACAGTTGGGGCTCTATCTTAACCCCATCGTAATACTGAATATAAACGGATACTACGACGCTCTTATCGAACAGCTTAAACACGCCATAGAGGAACATTTTATGGGCGAGATACACGGTAACATCTGGAGCGTAGCAACATCGCCCGAGGAGGCTATTGAACAGATTTATAACACCCCCGTTTGGGACGCATCCATTCGCAAATACGCAGCGCTGTAAATTATGAGCGGTACACCAATCCCCTACTCCATAGGTCAGGACAACCTTATTCTGTCGCTATTCATTGCAAGCCTTTTGGGTGGTGCATACGTATTGCTGCGCGACGGAGCAAGCATCGTTGAACGCCTGAAGAAGATGTTCTATTACAAAGGACAAGCCGCACCCTACAATTCGCGTGCAGGAATAAGTACCACAGGAAATAACATCCTATACCTGCTGCTTATACTATACTCTACAATTATAATCTTTGGCTATCTGCAACAACTGGGCAAACTGCGCACCTTAGAAAGCCCGTATATACCATTTGCTGTTTTTGCAGCAATATCGGCACTGTTTGTTTTAGTCAAAGGAATTGCTTATGAATTCATAAACAATATACTCTTCTCACGAGAGCAAGCACGCGAGTGGCGAGAGTCATATTTCTTTACATTACAGTTACTCTCATTTGCCCTTCTGCCCCTTGTTACCGCCGTAATTCTTGTCCCATCGTTAAGCAACATAATATTCAACGGTTACATCATAATTATAGGTATAATATACCTTATTATGCTATTTATTCGCTGTTTTAATATCATTTTCAACGAAAAGAGTTATTTTCTCGATATTTTTTTATACCTTTGCGCGATTGAATTGCTTCCACTATGTTTAATGTGGCAAGTAATACACCAAACTTACCTTTTATTAATAATAAAATTTTAGGACAGTGAAAGTAAGCAAGATTTTAGTTTCTCAACCTAAGCCAGCGACCGGCAAGTCACCATATTTCGACATTGCAAACAAGCACAATGTGCAGATAGACTTCACATCGTTCATTAGGGTAGAGGGACTCACCGCAAAGGAATTCAGACAGCAGAAGGTCTCTATTCCCGGACACACAGCCATCGTATTCCTGTCGCGCCACGCAATAGACCATTTCTTTACTCTGTGCAAGGAGCTGCGCGTAACCATCCCCGACGATATGAAATATTTCTGTTTGTCGGAGACCATCTCACTCTACATCCAAAAGTACGTACAGTACCGCAAGCGTAAGGTATTCTTTGGCAACGGACACATCAACGACCTTGAGCCTCTTTTTGTAAAGCACAAAACCGAGCGCTATTTTACCCCAATGTCAAACATCAACAACGACGAGCTGTGCAGAATGTTTGATTCACACGGTATAGCACACTCCGAGGCCGAGATGTATCGCACAGTGAGCAACGAGATAGAGAGTTCTTATATCGAGTCATACGATATGATAATATTCTTCAGCCCTCACGGAATAACATCGCTAAAGAAAAATGCCCCTAACTTTGTACAGGGCGACAAGATTATCGCCTGCTTCGGCAAGGCAACAGCCGATACAATAGAAGAGGCAGGTCTCAGACTCGACCTTTCGGCACCCACCGCAACAGCACCATCGATGCCGGCTGCCCTTGACGAGTTCTTGACAAAACACAATGCATAAATAAAGCAGACGGGCGGCCCAAAAGGTCGCCCGTTGCATTAAAAAATAGAAGAAGATGGAGAAAAAGAGATTCGGGTTCCCCAAGAGAGAGCATCTGAAGAGCAAGAGCGCAATAGACAACCTATATGCCAACGGCTCCTCGGTAACCGCTTTTCCGCTTCGCGCCGTCTTCCTATCATCGAGCGCCGAGCCCGGCGCCCCCACAGCCGTAATACTCATAAGCGTTGCCAAGAGACGTTTCCGCAACGCAGTTGACCGCAACCTGATGAAGCGTCGCATACGCGAGGCCTACCGACTAAACAAGCAACCATTCATCGACGAGCTGCAAAAAAGAAGCAAGCAGATAGCCGTCGCAATACTATATATCGACAACCGCCACAGCAGCACACAGTTCCTGCAACGCAAAATGCAGAAGCTCCTATCGTCAATAATAGAAAAAGAGCAGAAAGTATGCGAAAATGCTTAATATACCTGCTTACACTGCCGATACTATTCTATCAACGATGTATCTCACCAATGACACCGCCATCGTGTCGTTTCACCCCCACCTGCTCGCAATATGCCCTTGAAGCAATAAAGAAGCACGGCCCCATAAAAGGGCTCTATTTAGCCGTACGCCGTCTTTTGCGTTGCCACCCCTGGGGAGGCTCGGGATACGACCCCGTACCCTGACCAACCATGCAACTGACAGATATTCACACCCACATAGCGCGCGAGGATGGTAACACAGCCATCCTTAACATTGGCACAGACCATCCCAATGGCCGACTATGCTCCTTAGGAATACACCCCTGGGAAATCACGAACAGATGGGAGGAGGATTTTAAGAGCATAGAACAGAGAGCAACGAAAAAAGAGGTCGTCGCTATTGGCGAGTGCGGATTCGACACACCGAAATCTCCTGCAACAAAAGAGGAACAATACACGGTTTTCATCAAGCACATAGAGCTATCCGAGAGATTAAAAAAGCCACTTATCATACATCTTGTAAAAGGTGCCGACCTACTGCTGAAAGCCGCTAAAGAGCACCCCCACAACGCACGCTGGATAATACACGGATTCCGAGGAAAACCCCAACAGGCAATGCAACTGCTATCGGCAGGAATGTACATCTCGTTGGGAGAGAAATTCAATGCCGAAACAGCTAAGATTATCCCACTCGACAGGCTTTTCATTGAGAGCGACGAGAGCAGCGTGCCTCTTTACGACATTTACCACCGAATTGCACAAGCGAAAGAGATAAGCATCGAAGAACTTGCTGCGCAAATAACCCTTAATACCAAAGAGTGTGGCATCTTAGGGGAGTAAAAAGAGTCATTGAACACCAACGCTGCCAACATTATTTCCACTCATTCATTCGTTTTTTCCGCAGATATTTTCTATCTTTGCGCTAAGCGCAATGATAGAGAGCCGATACAGGCACTTGCAATATGGAGAGAGAGAGCATAAAGGTTGTTCGTTACACCGCCGATTTAAGGGATATATGGGATAGCTTTGTAGAGGAGAGCCGCAACGGCACTTTTCTGCACAAGCGTGCATATATGGAGTATCACAGCGACCGTTTCTGCGACTACTCATTGCTTTTCTACAGCGCCAACCGACTTATAGCGCTGCTCCCTGCAAATATAACAGACGAGGCTGTTGTATCGCACGGCGGGCTTACATACGGGGGGCTTATAATGAGCAACCAAGCTACCGCCGAGCTTGTGCTCGACATTTTCGATGTACTGAAAGAGCATATCGCAACAGAGACAAGTGTAAAGCGACTGCTCTATCGTCCTGTGCCACACATCTACCACAGCTACCCCTGTGAAGAGGATCTGTACGCACTTTTTCGCAACGATGCGCAGCTTATCGAGCGTAAAATATCGACCACAATAAAACTAAACTCCCCGCTACCCATTAAAGGCCGACGCAAAATGACCGCAGCAGCAAAAAGCCGCCTGCACATTGCAGAGGACAACAATTTCGCTGTTTTCTGGGCTATACTCGAGGAGCGTTTAATGGGGAAATATGGTGTTGCTCCCGTACACACGTTGCAGGAGATTGAGTTACTACACAGCCTTTTTCCACAGAACATATCACTACTGCGCGTAACCGATAATAACGGAGATACATTGGGTGGCGTTGTGGTTTACATCACAGGAAACACCGCACACGCGCAATACATTGGGGCCACAGACGAGGGGCGCCGCGTGGGGGCACTCGTCTACCTTTATGAGTACCTTATAAACGAGAGATTCGCCAAGCTCGACTATTTTGATTTTGGGGTATCGGTGGAACAGGGCGGTCGCTACCTCAACAGCGGACTCATTGCGCACAAAGAGCGCTTGGGCGGACGAGCTACAATATACGACACATACGCAATAGAGATAAACAGAGGGGACAATGGCAAGAAAGAGCAGTAGCAAGGCGCGTATAATAGCACTGGGAAAGATACGCGACAAGCGTGGTAACCTCTCGGTGATACAGGCAGGCAAAGGCTTGCCGTTTGAGATTGCACGCACCTATTGGATATATGATGTTCCCGGTGGGGAGCACCGCGGCGGCCACGCCTACCACAACAGTCAGGAGCTTATAATAGCCCTCTCGGGCAGTTTCGACGTGCAGGTACACGATGGCACCGAGGAGAAGGTCTTCAGGCTCGAACGTTGCGACAAAGCGCTGTATGTGCCATCGGGCACGTGGCGCCGACTATGCAACTTTGCCACAAACTCAACAGCACTTGTGATAGCCTCAACACCCTACTCGCCTCGCGACTACATACGCGACTTTGCAAAATTCATCGACCTTAAAACACGTGGAGAGATATGAAAGAGAGCACCATTGACGACTGCCGCATTGTAGAGCTTGGTAAGCATCACGGTGCAACGGGCAACCTCACCGTAGTGGACAACGGCAAGACCGAACAATTCGAGACAAAGAGAGTATTCTTCATATACGACATTCCCGGTGGAGTATCACGTGGAGGCCACAGCCACAAGACTCTGCGCGAACTTATCATTGCCACCTCGGGCAGCTTCGAGGTGTATGTCAACGATGGCGAGCGCGAACAGACATTCACGCTTAACAACCCATCAAAGGCGCTTCTTCTGCCGCCGGGAGTCTGGGAGGAGCTTCGCAATTTCTCCTCGGGCGCAGTTGCACTGGTGCTTGCGACAATCCCCTACGAACCCACCGATTACATACGCGATTTTCAGGAATTTTTAAAGTACAAGAGAGAGCAATGATACCCTATCTGCCACTAAACGAGATAAATGCACAGTACGAGAGCGATATTGAAGCAGCGGTAAAGCGCATACTGTGTCGCGGTTGGTACATATTAGGCGAGGAGTGCTCGGCTTTCGAGAGAGAGTATGCCCAATACATTGGTACACAGCACTGCATAGGATGTGGAAACGGATATGATGCTCTTTGGCTCATATTCAACGCCTACAAGCAGTTAGGCATCCTGCACGATGGCGACAAAGTACTTGTTCCCGCAAATACATTCATAGCCTCGGCGCTTGCCGTTACACATAATAACCTATGCCCTGTTTTTGTAGACCCCTGCCCTCAAAGCTACCTTGCGGGCGAAAAGGAGATGCTCGCTGCCATTGATGATGAAACAAAAGCAGTGCTGCTGGTGCATCTCTACGGGCAGAACTCATTCGGCGATAACCTTGCGCAGGAATGTCAAAAAAGAGGAATCATCATTATCGAGGACAACGCACAGGCACAGGGCGCATTGTACCGAGGAGCACACACAGGCTCATTGGGCGATGCAGCAGCACACAGTTTCTACCCCGGCAAGAATCTTGGAGCAATGGGCGACGCAGGAGCTGTCACCACCAACAACAACGAGCTTGCCGATGTTATAAAAGCGCTTCACAACTACGGAAGCAAAAGAAAATACGTCCACGAAAGCATCGGAGTAAACAGCCGCCTCGACGAGATACAAGCAGCCATATTACGCATTAAATTACGCAATCTCGATAGCGAGAACAGGAGACGACAGGAGGTTGCACAACGCCTTATTGCAGGGATAGAGCACCCTCTTGTGCAGACACCAATAATCAACGACTACTCACAACACGTGTTTCATATATTTCCACTGCTATGCAACAGTCGCGACACACTAAAGGAACATCTTGCAAAAAAAGGCATTGAGACACAGATACACTACCCCACTGCAGTGCATCGTCAGGAGTGCTACAAGCAGTATGCCACACTAAGCTATCCCATTGCCGAGAGACTATCGCAGCAGGAGATAAGCCTGCCATGCCATCCACAGCTAAGCGAAAAGGATGTTCAAATGATTATCGAGGCGGTAAACAGCTATCAATAGTAAAGGATTGATATTGTAAAAAAACAGAAAAACATCAAAAATATTGATATAAGAGCAAAAACAGCTCATATAATTTGGGATTTTCATAAAAAAGCAATAATTTTGCACCGTCTTTTCCAAAAGACAGTCTCCTAACAAGAGACACAAGAGGATTGTCCTATGGTGTAATGGTAGCACAACAGGTTTTGGTTCTGTTTGTCTTGGTTCGAATCCAGGTAGGACAACAAATTCTAAATTAAAAGAAACTGCAATAAACCAAAGATTACTAAAAATCAAGCAGTTAAGCATATTCCAATAGGTTGCAAAATCTATTGGAATTTATTTTTATTTACTTTATAGGGTGCAATTAGGGTGCAATATAGTTGTTTATGATATAATTTATTGTTATATTTGTATATAACTATAAACCAATATCTTATGGCATCTTTGATGTTTTCTGTTCGCACAACCAAGACCGACCCCGATGCAAGTGTAAAGGTCAAAATCCGCTTTAATGCCTATATGGGCAAAGAAAAAGTTTCTGCATACGCCTTGAGCGGTGTTGTAGTTCCTAAAAAAGTATGGGACTGCAAAGGAAATTATTTCCGCAAAATGTACCTCAAGGAGAATGTAGAGGACGGTTTATATTGCCGTTACTCCACCACCTTAAAAGAAATCGAGGAGTACATAAACACCAATTACAATATGCTCGACAAGAACACTGCACCCAGCTCCGAATGGTTGCAGGGTGTTGTAGATATGTATTGGGCAGACATCAAGAGCAAAGAAGATGCAAAAAGAGAGGCACAGGAAGCGGAACTCAAAAGAGAAACATTAAACAAGTATATTCCCCGATACATCGAGGAAATAAGCACCGGAACACGCTTAACAAACAAAGGTACAAAGTACACCAACGGAACAATAAAGGCCATTAAAGCCTCACTCGCTCAATTTATAGAATATCAATCTGCGACCTGTACTACATTCGATTTTCAGGACATCGACCTACAATTCTATAAAACATATACAGCGTGGCTAACATCAAAGGACTACACCATAAACTATATTGGCAAGTGCATTAAAGACATAAAGGCCATAATGTCTGCTGCCAAAGATGACGGACTACACACAAACGAGTTTTTCAAGTCCAAGAAATTCAAAGTAACATCGGAGGAAACAGATGACATTTACCTCACAAGCGAGGAACTTAATGCAATAGCAGAGCTTGACCTCTCAAACAAAGCAATAGGCTATCAAGTTGCAAGAGATATTTTCCTTGTTGGCTGTTGCCTTGCTCAACGCGTAAGCGACTACAACAGGCTGACCCCGGAGAATGTCATTACAGAAACAAGAAAGTACATCGGAGAGAATGATGAGGTAATAAAAGAAGATGTAACATACATAGTAATCGACCAAAAAAAGGAGAATGTTAGGGTAAAAATCCCTGCAAACAATATGCTCAAGCAAATGCTTGCAAAGTACGAAAACAGACTGCCATATATATGGGAGCAGAAACTAAACCTATATATAAAGGAAATTGCACAAATGGCCGGTATCACAGCAGAAGTTCAGAAAACATATACCAAAGGCGGAGAGAGAATAACCG
>JAGCKB010000255.1 GCA_017647725.1 Bacteroidaceae bacterium | reverse complement strand
TTCCGTCGGATTTTGTTAATCCGGCGGTTACGAGTATAAGCATCTCCAGATGCGAAAAAAAATAATAAACCATTCCGGCAGAAGTTATTGTCGGGATGTGAACATCCCTATACTCAAGAAACGGGGGATGAACGAACATCCCCCGTGACCTAAGTGATAAGAAAAAGAGGTGTATAATAAGAAGCTTTCGAAAGCATCGAGAGCAAGCAGGGCAAGGCCCATGCAGGGCGTACAACAAAAAATCCGACTGCAATAACAATCGGATTTTTTGTCTTCTCGCTTGAACGGTTTTATGATGCAAGAATCTCTTGCGCACGAACAGCATCGCGGTCGAGAGGTTTATCGTCCTTAATTGCTTTTGTAAAGGGGATATAAACAACCTCGTTATTACGGCTGCCAATCATTACGTTACGCTGGCCCTCGAGCAGAGCATCGATGGCAGCAACACCCAAACGACTTGCCAAGATACGGTCGTTGGCAGTGGGACTACCTCCACGCTGCTGATAGCCGAGAATAGAGACACGTACATCTAGCTCGGGGAAACGTTCACGCATTCCCTCGGCAACCTCCATAATATTGTAGTCCTTCTCGCGACCCTCGGCAAACAGTACAATACTACTGCTCTTTGTACGGCGCAATCCGTTTGCAATGAATTTATTTATTGTCTCGAACTCAGGGTCAATCTCGGGCAATACACAAGCCTCGGCACCTGTTGCAATAGTTCCGTTAAGAGCAAGGAATCCCGCGTCGCGACCCATAACCTCGACGATGAAAAGACGCTCGTGTGACGATGCAGTATCGCGGATTTTATCGACACACTCCATAATTGTGTTAAGAGCTGTGTCATAACCTATTGTAACATCGGTACCATAGAGGTCGTTATCAATGGTTCCGGGAAGAGCAATACAAGGAATATCATACTCGCGTGCAAGGTTGTAGGCACCTGTTATGGAGCCATCGCCACCAATAACCACGAGAGCATCAATCTCTTGCTGTTTAAGCATCTCATAGGCCTGCGCACGTCCCTCCTCGGTTTTAAATTCGGGACAACGGCTGGTCTTTAGGATTGTTCCTCCACGCTGAATGATGTTACTTACATCCTCGGTCTTGAACTCCTTAATCTCGCCTGTTATAAGACCTTTGTAACCGCGATAGATACCTTTAATGCGTATTCCGTGGTAGATACAAGCACGTGTCACGGCACGAATAGCCGCGTTCATACCAGGTGCATCGCCTCCTGAGGTGAGTACGCCCACACAATTAATTCTGTTCTTCATATTGCTGTTTTTTATAGTTTAATATTGCCTGTTTACAATCTTCCATTAACCATTTCGGGGTGGATGTTGCACCGCATATTCCAATGCTTTCGACATTGTCAATAAGCGAGAAATCAATTTCCAAAGGCCCTTCAATGTGATAGGAATTAGGGTTCATACGTCGACACTCGTCATAGAGTATCTTACCGTTGGAACTTTTGCGGCCGCTGACAAAAAATACAAGTTGATGCGATTTAGCAAATTCGCCTATTCCGCTCATACGATTGGCGACACGACGGCACACCGTATCGACAAACTCAATCTTACGCTGTGGCTCGACGTGCTCTTTTACCGCCTCGACAAGCTGTTTATAACCTTCGAGCGATTTTGTCGTCTGCGAGTAGATATATGTATCCTTATCAGTTGCCACACGACCAAGCTGCGAAGTATCCTCTATTACAACAGCCTCACCACGTGTCTGCCCAACAAGTCCAAGCACCTCGGCGTGTCCTGCCTGCCCGTATATTATTATCTGACGATTGTCAGATGCACTCTCTTCCCATCTTTTGTGAATACGCTGCTGCAGTTTTAGAACCACCGGGCAGGTGGCATCTATAAGGCGCAGATTATTGCGTCGCGCAATCTCGTATGTTTCGGGTGGCTCGCCGTGAGCGCGAAGCAGCACTTTTGCATCGTGCAGCGTGGCAAAGGTCGCGTGGTCGATGGTGATAAGCCCCAACCGTTTGAGACGTTCGCACTCTTTACCGTTATGCACAATATCGCCCAAGCAGTAGAGTGTCTCGCCTTTGCTTAGCTCCTCCTCGGCCTTCTGTATGGCTGTTGTAACTCCGAAACAGAATCCCGACTGTT
>JAGCKB010000254.1 GCA_017647725.1 Bacteroidaceae bacterium | reverse complement strand
GAATCTGTTGCCAACAGTATCTATCGATGGAACAATCTCGTATAATATTAAGGTTGCCGAGATTAAGACAAGTATGGGTAGTTTCAAGATGGGTATGGACGACTCTAACACTTGGAACGGTGCATTGCAGGTTGCAGTGCCTTTATATGCCCCCGCAGTTTACAAGACAATGAGTTTAACCAAGAGCGACCTTGAACTTGCAGTAGAGAAGAGTCGTGGTTCAAAGTTGGACCTCGTAAACCAGGTAACAAAGGCCTACTATCAGTTGATGCTTGCTCAGGACTCATACAAAGTGCTTCAGGACAACTACAAGCAGGCCGAGATTAACTTCGACATCGTGAAAGCAAAGTTCGACCAGGGTAGCGTCAGCGAATATGACAAGTTGAGTGCCGAGGTTCAGAAGAACAGCGCTTGGCCCTCGGTAGTAAGTGGTAAGAATGCCGTAGAGCTTGCCAAGTTACAGCTAAAAGTTCTAATGGGCATTACAGCAGACGTTAATTTGGTAATCGACGACAACCTTAAGAATCACGAGGTAGAGATGGCAACAGCAGGCACACAGCGCATCGACCTTAGCAACAACTCGACACTTCGTCAGCTCGACCTCAACGCCGACCTTCTTAGAAAACAGCGCAAGATACTGAACACCTCGTTCCACCCCACCCTTGCACTTGTAGGAAGCTACCAGTATCAGTCAATGTCTAACACCAATTGGGAGGTACACAACTACAATTGGAGTAACGCATCATCACTGACACTCTCGCTGAGCATTCCCCTCTTCAAGGCAAGCAATTTCACGAAGCTCAAAAGCAACAAGATACAGCAGAGTCAGTTGGCCGAGAGCCGTCTGAACACCGAGCGTATGCTGAATATGCAGGCACAGAGCTACATCGACAATATGAAAAAGAGCACCGAGCAGCTTCAATCGAGCAAGTTGGCTGTGGAGCAGGCTCAGAAGGGACTTAACATCAGCCAAAAGCGTTACGAGGTGGGTAAGGGAACCATATTGGAACTTAACAACTCACAGGTATCACTCACAAACACACAACTCGCCTACAACAACACAATATTCGAATATCTTGTAGCACAATCCGAGTTGAACACAGTATTAGGAAAAGAATAAAAACATAAAATATTATGAAGAAGAATCTTACATTCATTACAATGGTTGCCGCAACCCTGCTTTGCTCGTGCGGCAGCGAAACCAGCGAGATTGCAGTACAGGAGGTAACAAAGCCCAACGTAAAGATTGCTCAAGTTACAGCACAGATGGTTGCTCAAACCGAGCGCTTCGCCACAACCGTTGAAGCCGAGGTGAAGAACAATATCATCCCCAACGCTCCCCTGCGCATCGACAAGATACTTGTAGAGGTTGGTGACAATGTAGTAAAAGGCCAAAAATTGGTCGAGCTCGACGCTAGCAACCTTGAGCAGTTGACACTTCAGATAGAGAACCAGCGTATCGAGTTCAACCGTGTAGCCGAGCTTTACAAGGTAGGCGGCGCATCAAAAGCCGAGTACGACAATGCAAAGACTGCACTTGAGGTAAACGAGAAGGCTCTTAAAAACCGCCTCGAAAACACAGTGCTTGTCAGCCCCATCAACGGTGTTGTATCGGCACGTAACTACGATAATGGCGATATGTACGGTGGTCAGCCCATCCTTGTTGTCGAGCAGATTACTCCCGTAAAGATGAAGGTCAACGTAAGTGAGAAGTACTACTCAAAGGTTAAGAAAGGCTCAGATGTAGAGCTACAGTTCGAGACCTACGGCGACGAGGTATTCAATGGCAAGATAAACATCGTTTACCCCACAATAGACCCCACAACACACACATTCCCCGTAGAGATAACCTTATCTAACAACGACCGCCGCGTACGTCCCGGAATGTTCGGACACGCAACTATCAATTTTGGCGAGGTGAGCCACGTGGTTGTACCCGACGCAGCTGTAATCAAGCAGGCCGGTAGCGGTGACTACTACATTTACACATACGCAAATGGCAAAGTAAGCTACGACAAAATTCAGATTGGCAAGCGTATGGGCGACAGATACGAGCTCATCTCGGGTGTTGCATCTGGTGCCGAGGTTGTAATTGCCGGTCAGAATGCACTTGCAAACGGTGTTGAGGTTCAAGTAATTAAGTAACAAACATACATAAAAAGACACGATATGAGTATTTATGAAAGTTCAGTAAGAAAACCGATTATGACATCGCTATGCTTCTTAGCGATTGCACTATTCGGTATATTCTCACTATCGAAACTCCCCATCGACCTTATGCCGGATATTGAGACAAATACCATTATGGTATTTACCTACTACTCCGGAGCAAGTGCCGAGGATATTGAGAACAACGTAACACGCCCGCTCGAAAATACACTTAACTCGACCGAGCATCTGAAACATATCACCTCAAATTCGCGCGAAAATGTATCGGTAATTACATTGGAGTTCGAGTATGGTTACGATATTGACGACCTGACGAACGATGTACGCGACAAGCTCGATATGGTAGCATCATCACTTCCCGACGATGCCAATAACCCTATCATCTTCAAGTTCTCGACCGATATGATTCCTATTATGATGATTTCGGCAACAGCAGAGGAGAGTCAGGCAGCGCTATACAAAATTCTTGATGACAACATTGTAAACCCCCTTGCACGTATCGAGGGCGTGGGTACAGTGTCAATCAGCGGTGCACCCGAGCGCGAGATTAACATCTATATGGACCCCGTTAAGATGGAGGCATATAATATCTCGGTCGAGGCTGTCAGTGCCGTTATTTCGGCCGAGAACCGCAATATCCCCGGTGGAACATTCGATATCGGTAACAACACCTACTCGCTGCGCGTCGAGGGAGAGTTCAAGAACCCCCAAGATATGCTCGACCTTGTTGTCGGTACACGTAATGGAGCAAACATATACCTGCGCGACGTTGCCCGCATCGTTGACAGCGTACAGGAGCGTGCACAGCGCAGCTTCACCGACGGACAGCAGGGAGCTATGATTATCATTCAGAAGCAGTCGGGTGGTAACTCGGTTGCCATTGCCAACGCCGTACGCGAGGAGCTTCCCAAACTTCAGAAGCGCCTGCCCTCGGATGTTGAGCTGGATATTATCGTAGATACATCCGAGAACATCGTTCAGACAGTGAACACACTTACCGAGACAATCCGCGATGCGCTTATCTTTGTGGTATTGGTGGTATTCATCTTCCTCGGACGTTGGAGAGCAACCGTTATCGTTGCCATCACAATCCCCTTCTCATTGGTAGCATCATTTATCTACCTGTTCGCCACCGACGGTTCAATCAATATGATTTCACTCTCTTGTTTGAGTATTGCCATCGGTTCGGTTGTGGACGATGCCATTGTGGTACTTGAGAACGTAACCACACACATCGAGCGCGGTTCGAGCCCCTACAATGCTGCTGTTCACGGAACAAACGAGGTGGGTACCTCGGTTATGGCATCTACACTGACAATGTTTGCCGTGTTCTTCCCGCTGACAATGGTTACCGGTATGGCCGGTGTGCTCTTCAAGCAGCTCGGTTGGATGATGTGTATCATTATGCTCATCTCGTTGGTTGCTTCACTTACACTGACACCTATGATGTGTGCCAAGATGCTCAAATTACAGAAGAAACAGAGCAAGTTGTTCATTAAGCTATATACCCCCATTCAGAAGGGTCTCGATGCCATAGACGATGGATACGCACGCATAATCAACTATGCTGTACGTCACCGTTGGACTGTATTGGCGGCCTGCTTCGGATTGTTTATTTTGAGTTTGCTTTTGGCAGGAGGTATAAAGAGTGAATTCTTCCCTTCGAATGATAATGCACGAGCAACAGCCACCATTGAGTTGCCCATCGGTACACGTGTCGAGCACTCACAGGATATTGCACTTAAGCTCACCAATATATGGAAAGAGCGCTACGGTGACGACCTTAAGGCTTGTAACTTCACCGTTGGTCAGGCCGATGAGAACAATACATTCGCATCACTACGCGATAATGGTTCGCACATTATCAGCTTCAATATGAGTTTTGTTCCTTCGGACCAGCGCGAACTCACAATCAACGAGATTTGCGACCAGATGCGCGCCGACGTAAAACTGTACCCCGAGATTTCACGAAGCAACATTTCATCGGGTCAGCAGGGAATGGGTGGACAGAGCGCCGCTACATTCGAGATTTACGGACACGACTTTACCGAGACCGACAATGTTGCCAAAGAGCTTGCAGCCAAGCTGCGCAGCAACGAAATGTTCACCCAGGTGATTATCAGCCGCAGCGACTATCAGCCCGAGTATCAAGTGGTATTCGACCGCGAGAAATTGGCTATGCACGGACTGAACCTTAGCACCGCTGCCACCTATCTGCGTAACCGTTACAACGGTTCGTTGGCAACATATTTCCGCGAGGATGGCGACGAGTACGATGTTAAGGTACGATACGAGCCCGAGAGCCGTACAAGCATCGAGGCCATCGAGAATATCGTAATCTACTCATCGACAGGTAAGCCCGTACGCATCAAGGAGCTTGGAAAGGTTATTCAGGAGGATACACCCCCTACAATCGAGCGTAAAGACCGTGAGCGTATCGTAACCGTTGACGGTGTGCTTGCAGCAGACGCCGTACTCAGTGACGGAGTTGCATACGGTGAGTCGGTAATTGAGCAGATGGAGATACCCTCGGGTATTGCCGTACAGGTAGCCGGTTCTTACGAGGACCAGCAGGATTCTAACCGCGACCTTGGTCAGCTGGGATTGATTATCCTTATCCTTGTGTTCATTGTAATGGCATCGCAGTTCGAGTCACTCACCTACCCCTTCATCCTTATGTTCTCGGTGGTGTTTGCTCTTAGTGGTGTGCTCATCGGACTATTCGTTACAGGCTCGAACCTTAACATTATGTCGATGCTCGGAGGTATTATGCTCATCGGTATGGTTGTGAAGAACGGTATCGTGCTCATCGACTATATTATGTTGTTGCGCGAGCGCGGATTGGGAATTATTCAGGCTTGTGTTGGTGCAGCAAAGAGCCGTCTTCGTCCTGTGCTTATGACAACCTGTACCACAATTCTTGGTATGGTGCCTATGGCAGTGAGCCATGGTGTAGGTGCCGAGATGTGGCGTCCGCTTGGTATTGCCGTAATCGGAGGTCTGACAGTTTCGACCATTATGACACTTATTTATGTTCCTGCAATGTACTGTGTATTTGCCGGTGTTGGTGTGAAGAACCGCCGTCGCAGCCTTAAAAAGCAGCGCGAGCTTGCAGCCTACTGGAACGAGCACAAGCACGAGGAGCAGCTAAAGCACAAGGATAGAAACTAAAAGTAGCTTTTTCAGATACAGGCCGACGGCCTGTATCTGAAAGAAACATATATTAGAAGCTGTTTAAAATTATATCGCCAAGTTTTTTATAGAGCAAGAATAGAATGTTTATTTATTTTTAAAGGGCGCATAGCGGGCTATGTAACCGCAAAAAAGAAAGAAACAGGCATTATTGAACATAAAAAACGGCG
>JAGCKB010000024.1 GCA_017647725.1 Bacteroidaceae bacterium | reverse complement strand
CAGCACTAAGGTCGAGACGCTCGGGAAAAAGCAGACCTTGAACATAACCTTTATTGTCGCGAAGCTGTCCTATGTACTTCTCATATAGAACTCTTATATGTGCTCGACGTTGATGCACCCACATCAGTCCCGACTTCACCGGAATAAGTATATACATTCCCTTATACTGCGACATTGGAACAAAATCATCGGCAACAAAGCGTGGTGCCTCTTCCTGGCTCTCCACAGGTGCTGCAATAGGAATTGAGATATCCTCAAAAGGCGAGGGGTCGACAATAGCACCGGCCGAATCGCGGTAGAAAGCCTCCCAATTATCTCCTCGGCCATCATCATTCCTGCGAGTGCGGAAGGGGTTATAGTCGGTCTTATAAGATATGCGCGGAGCCTGAACCGGTGCTCCTTCGGGGAAAAGGTTCATAGCAGGAAGATCGGGCATCTCCTCGGCCTCAAAATCGAGTCCCGGCGCTGCATTAAAACGTCCAAGTGACTCACGCACCGCCGCTGCTATTATTTTCCAAAGACTCTGCTCGTCCTCGAACTTTATCTCGGTTTTTGTAGGGTGGATATTCACGTCAATACGCGAAGGGTCAACAGTGAAGCAGAGAAAAAACGGCACCTGCTCGCCCTGTGGAATCATCTGACTATATGCCTCCATCACCGCTTTTGCAAAATAGGGGTGACGCATATATCTGCCATTAACAAAGAAATATTGCTGAGCGCCTTTCTTTCTTGCACTCTCGGGCGCGCCCACAAATCCCTTTATTTCGAGTAGCGAGCTGCTTACCTCGACCTCTATAAGCTGAGAAGTTATCTTCTTACCAAAAATATCAAGGATACGCTTACGCATTGAGCCTGCCTGCAAATTAAGCACCTCGCTATCGTTATGAGTGAGCACAAAATCTACATCGCAATTTATCAGTGCAACGCGTTCGAACTCGGTAACAATATTATTAAACTCGGTCTGAATCGATTTCAGGAATTTACGCCTCGCAGGAATATTGAAAAAGAGGTTCTTTATTTTGAAATTACTTCCTAACGGACACATAACAGGCTCCTGAGCCTCGAGTTTCGAACCCGAGAAAGCGATACGTGTACCAAGCTCGTCTACGGCACGACGAGTCAGTAGCTCGACCTCGGCAACAGCCACAATCGAGGCAAGCGCCTCGCCGCGAAATCCCATTGTTCGCAGTGCAAAAAGGTCCTCGGCACTGCTAATCTTTGACGTAGCGTGTCGCTCAAATGCCAATCGCGCATCGGTCTCGGACATTCCCGAACCATTATCAATAACTTGAATGAGCGTACGTCCACCATCGCTCACTATCACTTGAATTTTTGTTGCGCCCGCATCAAGAGCATTTTCCATAAGTTCCTTGACCACAGAAGCAGGGCGCTGCACAACCTCACCTGCCGCAATCTGGTTGGCTACCGAATCGGGCAACAAATGTATTATATCCTGCATAATGATGAAGTTTTCAGAAAGACAATTTGCCTGTTATAAGATAGTGCAAAATGAACAGACACACAGCAATACCAACGACAAGCGCCTGAGTAGAAAAACGTGTGCCCTCCTCTTTTCGTCTCTTAAGATGGGTAGTAGAGCCACTCATAGCCTCACGTATTTTCTCTTCGCGACTCGCCTCGGCAGGAGGGAGCATACCAAGATCGCGCTTGGCATTCTCGACTATCTTATCGAGTTTTTCCTTACGCTCATCTACAAATATATATTTATGATTGAACCGCTTTGGTTCACGCATTTTAAAAAAGCCCATAATTTTATCATTTAATGGCGTACACCTTCAAGCGTAGGCAGAGGTACACTTCTGCGGTTTACCTTCTTCAGTAACTGGTCGCGACGTTTGCCCCTCCAATTGAAAATATCCTCTTTATCACGCGGACGCATAAAATCGAGCCACACGAAATTAGACAGATGACGCACATCATCTGGAATTTTGCTCATAGGATAGAAGACTCCATCAGCCTTGGTGGGAGCAATAATTTTATCAACCTCGCCATCCTTCATAAAAGCCGAGAGACGTCCTGTCTCGGTAGTATTAAGTCCCAACAAAAGACTGTCGCTGTCAAGGGGATAGTAACGTACCAACACGCTACCTATCACCTGCATCTCATTCAGTTTTTTATCGCTAAAGAGAAATTTCATCTCTTTGCCGCTAATCTGATTGTAGTTTACTGAGTCTACTCTCTCGGCATACAATGTCTGGTTAATAATGTGCACCCAATCGATAGATGCAGAATCCATATACATCTTTATCTCCTCGCCAAGAAGTTGCTGAGTACCGTACCACAAAACAGGGTCCTTATACATTGTCATACAGGTATCGCGAGAATCAAATACCAATGAGTCGCAAGCAGCCTGAATATCGGTGCGATAAGCACGCACCTTGTGGCAAGCACGCACTTTGCGATAAACCGAGTCGGTGTCCACATTATATGTGAGTGCCCAAATTGTATCGGAGTGCATATACAGCGTGTCGGCTCCCTGCGAATAGTCCATTACCACAGCGCGTCCTGTTACATAGGCCGAGTCGGTTATCTCATTCATATATCCATACTCGCCGGTAAGCATATTGCGTGCTACCGTGTCGCTATATACAATATTGCCGAACACCTCGCTGAAACCGCGCACAGCATCGTAAAAGAGCGAGTCACCCGTAAGTTCCTTTGTACCGTTTGCCACAATGGAACGTTTGAGTAGAGTAGCTTGCCTGCTCCATGTATTAAACAGTCCGAGCGACGAGCTTATATGATTATTACCGTTATAAATATCGGTAGGACCCACAATCCGGGCCAGCTTTGTTGCCGTATTATAATGCAGAGTATCGCTGTTCAACAAGAATTGCGGATTGTGCAGCGAGACATCATCGGTGAATACGGCATCTTTTGTCGTAAGGTCGTACTGTCCCCAATACGAGTCGAGAGTGCTCTGCTCGTCGCTGAGCGTACCCCCATCGAAGTAATAAGCAAGATTTATGTTACGGTCGTAGTTAAGACTATCGGTCTCAAGCACCGACGACTTATCTATGAGACGTACATTGCCTCGCACCCTTGCAAAATTGCTATCGCCATCATAATCGACATAATCGCCATACATAAAAAGCGTATCGCCCTGCTCCATTCTCACATTGCCGAACGCCTGCACCGAGTTACGACGAGTAAAAAGATAGGCGCTGTCGCAGTACATATACATACTATCGTGACGCAACTGCACATCACCTACCAGGATAATGGCATCGGGCAGACGATTCTTGTCGCCCTTTGTGACATCGGAGTGAAGCATATGCACATAATCTTTCTTGCGGTTCGCTACCGAATCGCTTTCAGTTGCCTTAATTTCTACTGTTTGTGCACAGAAAAGGCACAATAAAAATATTGCTTCAAATAATCCTCGCATCACTTATTGTCGTCATAGAACACCCAGCCCGGATATTTAAATTCGCAATTGTGGCTATCGGTGTTTATTTTTACGAATGTGGTTTTTTGTTTCTGTTTAATCCACTCCTGCACCTTCTCCTCGCTTGCTTTGCTAAGATAGACCTCTTTTAAAGTCTCGTAGTCATCGCGAAGATTGGCCTTATGTCCCTCTATTCTCGATTTCAGCTTTACAATGGCACACACCACCTTGTCGCCATCCTTGCGCATTGTAAAGGGCGAAGAAATTTCGCCTACCTTCATTCCATCAATAACACGCGCCACATCTACGGGAAGATGCTGCATTTCGAAACGCGACGAAGCTGTACCTTTGTTATACATAAGACCATAGTTATTGCGTGTCTCCTTATCGTGAGATACCACCTCAGCAGCCTCCTCAAATGTAAACTGATTATCGCGAATCTCACCGGCAATAGTATCAAGGCGCAGCATCATTTTCTTTATACCCTCATTCGAGACACTCGGTTTTTTAAGTATATGACGTACTTTGACTCTATCGCCACGCTTCTCTATGAGTTGGATAATGTGATATCCATACTCCGATTTTACAATCTTAGAGACCTTGTTGGGGTCGGTGAGGTTGAATGCGACATTCGCAAACTCGGGGTCAAGTTCGGCACGCGACATAAAGTCGAGTTCGCCTCCACGACGCGCCGAGGGGCAATCCGAGTAAAAGAGCGCAAGTGTAGAGAACGAGGTCTCGCCGCTGTTTATGCGGTCGGTATATTCGCGCAGTTCCTTCTTAATGCGTTCCTCCTCCTCTACCTCTATTTCGGGCTCCATTGTTATTATCTGTACCTCAACCTGCGACTGCACAAAGGGAATACTATCCTGTGGCAATGTATTGTAATAACGACGTACCAACGCGGGAGAGACCTTAATTTCGCCTACTATAGAGCGCTTTACAGTCTCAATCATACTCTCGTTGCGATACATATCGAACAGTTTCTCGCGAATCTGGCTCGACTTCATATCGAAATACTCCTCCATCTTCTCTTTCGAACCTATTCCTTGCAAATAGTAATCGACCTGTCCGTCTACCCTTTGCATAACAAACGATTCGTTCACCTCGACGCTGTCAAGTGCCGCCTGATGCAGGAACAACTGCTGAACAGCAAGTTCCTCGCCCACCACGCAATAGGGGTCGCCTTCGAACTTTTGTCCGTTGGCAATCCAATGCTTTACATTCTCCTCTATTTCGGAACGCAAGATAGCTTTGTCACCCACTACCCACTCTACGCGGTCTATTATGTTATCCTGCGCCTTAAGGCCAAACAGGGCCGAGGCGGCCATCAGGTACACTAAAATTCTCTTTTTCATTCTCTGTTTATATTATAATCTGCACCGGCTATAGCTGCAGACGATTCTGTATCGTAAAAAATAATTTCACCCTGCTCTAATGCTTTGTTATAAAGGTCGTGCTTTACACCTTTGACAAAGTTTGCTTTCATCGAGTTTATCAGCAGACTCTTTATCTCGTCCGAGGCAAGTTCAAGAGGCGCCTGCTCACCCTTGTCGAGCTTTGCTACTGAAGTGAGCATATATATGTATGCTGTATCGGCGGCCTCGACAAACGCACTCTTTTCCAGGTTCTTTAGGAGCGCCTCGGCAGTAAGAGGCATTTTTGCAGCTACCGAAGGCAGGGAGCGCCAGCTATCGACAAAATAGTCGTACGTAACAGCATTTGTTATATTGTATTTCTCAAGATTCTCGATATCCTCGGGAGCCATCTTTGTCAACCACTTGCGCACCGACTGTAATTTCGGAGCCGTCAAAGGCAATTTCAGGAACAGCCCCTGCAAGTGCGCCTCCTCCAATTTAAAGAGGTCGGCATTGCTATTATAAAAAGCCTCGACATCCTCATCAGCGAGTGTCTGTTTCAACTGTTGTTCCACAAGTCTCTCCTGATATATATTAAGCAGCAGGGCACGACGGTAATTCTCGACCATACGGTCGACCTCGCCCGCCGATGCCACATTGCGCGCAGCCATACGGTAGAAGAGAGCATCCTCGAGCCATCCACGAATGTAGTTATGAACAAACTCGGCACTATCTACCGACGGCAGAGCTGTAACATTTAACGCAACCACATCCTCTTTATAGAGAAAATCGTTACCTACACCCACCAAAGGTGTGCGTCCACGATGGTCAATCTCGGCAGTGCAAGATAGCAGCAAAAGCACCACCGACAGCATCGCTATTATATGTACTCTGACAAAATTCATACTACATCTTTTCGCTTTTGAATTTCGACGCTCTTCGGTGCAAAGACTGCATCAAGCGAGCGAAGAAAGACAAAGCTATTTTCGCGGTTTCTGCAAAGATAGATACAAACGAGCAAGACTGGCAAAGTTTACTTTGACATCTCACAGCGAGTGCGGGCTATTTTCGCAGTTTGCCGCAAATATACTAAATTAGCTCTTTCAATTATGATTATTAACGGTTTTTAGCACCTCGTCGTCAACCTCAACCTTGTACTTCTTACGAAGCGCCTTGAGCCAACGCTCCTCGAGATACTTTTGATAATCATTTATCACGTGTCCCTTTACATCCTTGTAGGTCTCGGGGCCTTTCAGCAGCGTACCTGCAATATCCACAATAGTGAAGCCGCGTTTCATCTTACCACCTTCTCCCTGACCGAAGACCATCTTGTCGACCCAGGCATTATCGCCAATAGAGAAGATACCCATCTCGATACGAATAGTAAATACCGAATCGACATAGAAATTATCCTTCATAATCTGACGATACTCATCCTGAGGCGCATTGGCAAAGAGTTTTTTTGCCTTTTCTACATCCTCGGCGTTGTTGGCATATATAACAGCACCACGATAGCGAGGTGTCTCGAACTTATATTTCTTCTTGTTCTTTTTAAAGAACTTTGTCAACCCTGCCTCATCCTCAGATGCTTTGTTCCACACCTCACGCGAGCTGACTTCGAAGAAGAGCAGACCATCGTAATACTCGGTCATAAGATTGCCAAATTCGGGATATTTTGTCTCAAGCAGACTATCTTCACGCGCAAGTGCCGCCTCGGGAGTCATATTACCCCCCATCTCTTGTGCCAGATGACGTCCCTTAAGGAGTCGGGCAACATTGCGTATACCACGTTTTTCAAGCATAGAGATAATTACTTCACGATACTCGCGGTACTCACCAAACGGGCGCATTCCGAATCTTTGCACAATATGAAAGCCAACAGGCGAACGGAAAGGCTTAGATATTGCACTATCGGCAAGTGCAAAAGCGACCTCCTCGAACTCTTTATATGCCTGTCCGCGAATAATTTCAAACGGCTCGACACTATTCACAGGCAGACCTATCACCTTGGCAGCATCGGCAAGTGACGAACCGGCCATAATAGCTTCATAAGCTTTATCCATAACAGCCTTTAACGAATCGGCCTTATCGGCCGCATCCTGCTGCTTAATAGGCACAAATACATGAGCTACTTTCAAAAAACCGTCAATCACAGCCGAGTCCTTTGCATAAATCTTATGTGCCTCTCTCTCGATGTAATCGTGGTCTATGAGATAATTCTCGGCCAACTGGGCACGATTATTTTTAAACTCCTCAAGGAAGGTAGATAGAGTATCAAGATGCATAGCCTCGGCCTCGGCCACCTTCAGTTTGAAGTCGATATACATAGGCAGATACTCCTTTACCGCCTTGCGGTCGACACCCTGCATCTCATTATTCTTGTTCAGCGCATACTCGAACTCGGAACGCTTTACCTCTTTTCCGTTTATACGCATCAACACAGGGTCGGCCACCTGAGCAAATGCGCACATTGCCGACAGCATAGCCACAGCAATCGAAAATATTCTTTTCATCATTTTTTCTCTTCTTTTATTTTTACGCAGTCGAGGCTGTGTCAAAATTCGCATTTTGGCGCAGCCTCTCTGTTATTGTAATTCCAGTCTCTTTGAAGCTAAAAATTTAAACAGCCTCTTATTCGGGACGACTATAGTTGGGCGCCTCGCTTGTGATAGAGACATCGTGAGGATGGCTCTCCTGCACACCAGCATTTGTTATGCGCACAAACTTTGCATCGTGAAGTCTCTCGATATTGGGAGCACCGCAATATCCCATTCCCGAACGCAGACCTCCTACAAGCTGGAATATTACCTCGTAGAGAGTACCCTTATAGGGAACACGTGCTGCAATTCCCTCGGGAACAAGTTTCTTCTTATCGCGTGTATCGGCCTGGAAATAACGATCTTTAGAGCCATTCTCCATTGCTTCAAGAGAACCCATACCACGATAAGCCTTGAACTTACGTCCGTTGAATATGATTGTATCACCGGGCGACTCCTCGGTACCTGCGACCAAAGAACCAATCATAACCGAGTTACCACCTGCTGCGAGTGCCTTAACCACGTCACCCGAGTAGCGCAATCCACCATCTGCTATCAAAGGTACACCTGTGCCCTCAAGTGCTTTGGCTACATCATACACAGCCGACAACTGAGGAACACCCACACCGGCAACCACACGAGTTGTACAGATAGAACCGGGACCGATACCCACCTTCACAGCGTCAGCACCAGCCTCAGCAAGCATTTTGGCAGCCTCGCCGGTAGCCACATTACCAACAACAATATCAATCTGAGGGAATGCAGCCTTAGCCTCTTTAAGCTTTGCAATAACTCCGGCCGAGTGTCCGTGAGCTGTATCGATGATAATAGCATCTACTCCTGCATCAACAAGAGCTTTTATACGCTCCATAGCATCTACAGTAACACCCACACCGGCTGCGACACGCAGACGACCTTTGCTATCTTTGCAAGCCATAGGCTTATCCTTAGCCTTGGTAATATCCTTATAAGTAATAAGTCCGACGAGTTTACCCTCAGAATCTACAACAGGAAGCTTCTCTATCTTATTCTCGCGCAAGATTGTAGCCGCCGACTCCATATCGGTCTGTTGGTTTGTAACTACAAGCTGTTCGGCAGGCGTCATCACATCACAGACGGGACGCTCCATATTTGTCTCGAAACGCAGGTCGCGATTGGTAACAATTCCCACAAGTTTCTTCTCGTCATCTACTACAGGAATACCGCCAATATGATATTCAGCCATAAGGTCGAGAGCATCCTTTACAGTAGAATCAGCGTGAATGGTTACAGGATCATAAATCATACCGTTCTCGGCACGCTTTACGATTGCCACCTGATGTGCCTGCTCGGCTATAGACATATTCTTATGTATTACACCAATACCACCCTCACGAGCTATTGCTATAGCCATTTTTGCCTCGGTCACAGTGTCCATCGCAGCGGTTACAAACGGCACATTAAGGTCAATGTTTCTCGAGAATTTGGTCTTAAGGCTCACATCTTTAGGAAGAACCTCGGAATAGGCCGGTACCAACAGGACGTCATCAAAGGTCAGACCGTCCATCACAATTTTTTCTGTAATAAAATTCATAAGACTATAGTTTTGTTTTTTATTCTATCGTTTGCACTAAGCGACAAGTAAAATTTCGCTATGCCGCTATTTTTGTTAACTATCAGTTGGCCATCTCGGATATAAACTTGATACGTACCAGACGAATCATCTCCTCGTCGTAGTCACCACCAAGCTCCGAAATTGCAGCCTCTATACTATCGGTATCCGACGATTTAAAGTACTCGTATATATCCTCCAAGTCCTCTTCATCCATCGCATATTCAAGGAAGTAATCGATATTCAGTTTGGTACCCGAATAGACAATAGCCTCTATGGCATCGAGCAGTTCTTCAAACTCTATACCTTTGCTTATAGCAAGGTCGTCGAGTGCCACCTTACGGTCTATTGCTGCAATAATACTTGCATTCTTTGAGCCTACAGCGACTGTACGCACTCTGAAATCCTCGGGACGATCTATCTCATTCTCCTCGCAGTGACGTTTGATGAGTGCACAGAACTCTTCGCCATAACGTTTGGCCTTTCCTGCACCCACACCGGGGATATTCTGTAACTCTTCAATGGTAATGGGATATGTTGTTGCCATTGCCTCGAGTGAAGGATCCTGGAATATCACGTAGGGAGGTAACTCAAGTTGCTTTGCCAGTTTCTTTCTAAGACTCTTCAGCATTGCATACAACTCCGAGTCGGCAGCCGAAGAACTTCCGGCCTGCACCACTGTCTCCTCCTCTTCAAAATCCTTGTCCTCGACAATCTTAAAAGATTTTGGTTTCTTAAGAAACTCTCGGCCCTCGTCTGTCACCTTCAAAAGTCCATAGTTCTCGACATCGCGGTCAAGGTATCCTGCTATCAGCGCCTGACGAATTACAGCATTCCATCGCTTCGCATCGTCACCCTGTCCGCTACCGAAACACTCGAGCTCTTCGTGTTTATATGATAACACCTCAGAGGTCTCTTTACCCAAGATTACATCAATCACATATTCAGGCTTGAATCCCTCTTTAAGTGCAATTATCGCCTCTATCAGTATTTCGAGCATATCTTGTGCCTCGACCTGTTTTTTCGGATGTCGGCAGTTATCGCAGTTACCGCAGTTCTCAACCTCAT
>JAGCKB010000253.1 GCA_017647725.1 Bacteroidaceae bacterium | reverse complement strand
TAAACATCCAATTTTTGCTCTATAAAAAACTTGACGATATAAATTTAAACAGCTTCTAACTCGGGGAAAGAAAATGAGTAGCTACCTGCAGGCGCAGCGTCGTATGCAGCCTTAATAACCTTGTAACACTCTTTTATGGTCTCCTCGCCACCTGCAGCCTCGTCCCACACTGTGTCGAATACTCCCCAGTCTATTACAAGCGGAAATAGCTGCCACAGCATAAACTCCTTACCATTGGCGGTACAATATTCGAGCCAGGCTGTAATCATAAAGCGGTACTTCTCGACGCTGTACTCGCCATAGTATTTAGTCGGTTTCTGTCCGGCTCCTATACTCCACTCAGTCCAACAGTCGGGTTGCACAACCTCGTACTCGATATTCGGGAACATTGGGAACCAACAGTTACTGCTGAATTGGGATGTAGAGAGCGTCCAACTGCTGTAATACATATTATAGTTACGCATCATTGTAAGCACTGCCATTCGGTTGAGATCGGCAAGACGCTCCTCACTGCCCAATAGCGCAAACTCATTTGATGTATTTGCACCTACAGCTTCGGCAAGCAGGGCAAATGTCGAAGCCGAATATTGACCAAGGTATTTATCGTGCTCCGAAGACCAATAGCCGGGCTTAGAGTAATTACAATCGGTGCTGAAAGGAATATCTATTGTTATCTCGGTATCGGGATTCTCTTGTTGCATACGTCGCAAAGCCTCGACAGCCTGTATATTGTAACTGATAAGTTTATTCCAATCGTACAGCGCACCGTTGGCAGCATAGTCATTATCTTGCAATAGATTCACAAAGAAGATGTGCTTGTCCGGTGTCCAATGGCCAAGATAGCTTACAGCCCAATCATTATCGCCCCACCCTGCAGGACGAGTATATGTCTCGTGAATGAATATAGTAAACTCGCCACGTCCTGTAATGCCTGCGCCAAGAGCACCCGGCTCGGTTACATCGAAATAGATGCACACGGCATACTCGGTATCTAATTCTGTGGGACGAAGTACCTGTATGGTTACATCTTTCTGATACTCACCATCTTTAAACTCAACCTCGGGCAATATAACCTGTGCCTCGGGATAACCATCCACAGGACGTGTCTTAAGCACAGCCTTGCGCGCATCCTGTGAGATATGTCCAAGTAATTTTGTTTTCACAGCCACAGGAAGCGACGTAGGATTACCAAGAATCCTATCGGCAAAATTGATACTTGTCGTCAGCTCGGCAGCAGTAGCATAATCGAAATATATTCCGTTGTTTTTATCGCTGAAAAATTCGGGATCCTGTTTATCACAGGCCGATAGTCCTACTATAAGCAACAGAGAGAGCAATATATTTATATTTCCTATTCTCATAATATTATTCAATTTAAAATCATTCAGTTACAACAGACTCATCGTTATCATTATCATCGGTCCATCCATACTCACGCTCGGCATCGGGCAGAGGTAATACAAAATTCTCGGCAGTGAGCGACACCTCGGGCGAGTGAACCAATGAACCGGTTACACCGTGACTCTTAAGGAAGTAGAAAAATTGTCCCTCGGCATAAAACTCCTTACGATATTCACGCAGAAGTGCATCGACACGCTGCTCTTGTGTGTCACACACCACATTCTTCGACGATGAAATACCTCTACGGTTACGCACTAAGTTTATATAGTAAGCAGCCTCATCGCCCTCGGAATTTTCGCAAACAATATAGTACATCTCGGGCAGGCGCAGAAGAGGAATAGCCTCGTTGTCGTTGTCCTGATATTTCTTTGTCACTGCCATCTGATAATCGCTATTACGGGCAAATGCTGCCGAACGTGCACGCATATCCTCGCTCTCGCTACCGCTAATCTCGAAAATGGCATTAAGTGTCGAGTATTTAACGTGATACTTAGTCTGAATCTTATCGCCTGCATCGAAATAGGTCGACAGATTGTCTTTCATCTGGTAGAGGTTAACAGCACACAAGGTCTCATCAAAGAGTATAGGATCATCGTCGTTGCCACTCTTAAGGTCGAGACCGCAGTTATCAATAACCTCAATAGCAGCAGCCTTTGCCTGCTCACTGTTACCGGCATAGTTATGCACACGTGCCAACAGAGCATTTACCGCGTGGTAATTGAAACGGAAACGGCGGCTGGCTGTACTATAGTTGCTTAAGTCGAGGTTGCTCTCATAAGATAGCAGCTGCTTGGCCGAGTCGAGGTCGGCAATGATATTTGCAACGACTTGCTGGGCCTCAAGAAGAGAGAGTTTCTCTTTATCTGCAACAGTGCGATAAGGGATACATTTTGTTTTACGAGCATCTTCACTTGTTGCATAGTTGGCAGGACCCCACAGACGCAACAGGTCGAAATGAAGCGCAGCACGTATAGCAAGCGCCTCGCCACGTATCATATTACGTGTCTCCTCGTGACGGATTACCTCGTCGCCCTTTTGGTCGAGCCATTTAAAAAGATTATTGGCATTAGCAATGATATTATAACCTGCGAGCCAAGTGCGCTCAAAATTACCTTTGGTATTATATCCGCCACTTGTTATCTGATTATAGTTATAAATATCTGTTTTGCTGTTTGCACCCTCGGGTATTACATCGTACATCTGTGCCAACTGCTCGACAAGACCGAAACTGAGGTCGCGACCATAGACTGCCTCATTAGTCATAAGCACATAAATTCCCGCAAGAGAACTAAGAAATCCATTCTCGGTCTCGAACAGGTCCTCGGCCTTGACATCGGTCTTTGGGCTAATATCAAACCAATCGGCACAAGAGCCAAGAGAAAGCATCGCTACAAGCGATAATATTATTATATATAGACCTTTTTTCATATTCGTCCGGTTATATTATTTAAAGATTATAGACATTGAGAGTGTGTATGAACGTGCAAATGGATAGTCGAGTCCGCGCTCCATTCTTATGGTCGAGAGTCGACATATATCGTTTGTGGTAAAATTAAGCGTAAGGGCATCGACATTCATACGCTTGAGGAATGTATATTTGTCGCTTCGCATACGATAACCAAGATTTATGGTCGCAACTTGCAGTTCATTATCGTCCATAATGAAACGTGTGCTTGCAGGAGTGTTTGCGCCATACTGACTGAATTTCACATAGCGCACAACGTCGCCCGGTTTTTCCCAACGTCCGTATCCTGCACGACGGTCGAGATTATTGGCGATATTACTGTTCTCTATTTTATCGACCAAAGTACTATTGTAGACGATTCCTCCCCACTTATATGTGAATCCTACTGCACAAGAGAGGTCTTTCCAGTTTACCGAGGTAGTAATTGTACCGCTTACATCGGGAGTGGTATTGCCAACAGGGACCTTATCGGCTGCATCCCAAACAAAGGTCTTTTCGCCGTTACGTTTTAGGAAAACCTCTTGACCGGTCACTGGGTCGACACCCAATGAGCGCACTGCATAGAGCGTTGTTGTCGACTCTCCCTCTTGGTAGATAGGTAGCGGTGCCGATGCCGATTTCAGCTGTTCCTCATTAATCTTACGCAGATAGTCGGACACTTTGCGAATCTTATTCTTATTATGGTTGGCATTTACATTCCACGTCCAATAGAACTGATTGCGAATATCCTGCACTGCAATGACATTGAGCGTTGCATCGAATCCTTGATTCTGAAGTTCACCTGCATTCATTGTCATTGAACCGAATCCTGTAGATGGTGCAAGGTCGTAATTTGTAAGCAGCTCTTTTGTTATATTGTTGTAATAGTTGAAACTTACATTTACGCGGTTTTTCCAGAATCCGAGGTCGATGGCAAAGCTTGTGTTATGTGTCTGCGCCCAACCCAGGTCGGGGTTATTCAGTCCCGCAAGAACAGCACCAAGCACCGGGAACGACTCATAGGGTTTCATTGTTTCCGAGTAGGAATAGAACTCAATAGCCTCATATGGACTGAAATTCTGCTCACCCGTAACACCGTAGCTCGCACGAAGCACAAGGTTCGATATATAACCCTGCAACCACTTTTCGTTATGAGCGTTCCAACGTCCACCAACCGACCAGAAAGGTACAAGTGAGTGGTCGGAGTAGCGCGACGATGCCTCAGCGTTGATGTTAAAGTCGACCGAATAACGATCGTCGTAGCTATAAGAGAGCTGTCCGATAAGTCCCATTGAACGCGATTTTGCCTCGGTGCCACTGGGCGATGTATCCATCTTATTACCGAAGATAAAATCGTTCATATGAGGGTCGGGATATCCTGTCGCCGAGAGATTCACATAATCGTTGGCATCCTCATTGACTGTCCAGTTACCAAAAACACTCAACAGATGCTTGTCGAGCAACAGGTTATAGTTTACTCCAATATTAGACGACCACGAAGTCATATCACCCGTACTTTTTTGGTAGCTGCCCTTTCGTGTAAGATCGGTCTCGGTAGCAAAACTTGTATGGTCGGCAGGGAGGAATCTATCGGTATTTGCCTGACCCTTTGTATAAGAGAACTGCCCTGTGAGTCGCAGGTTCTTAAACAACATATATTCGAGATTCACGCTCGATGTTATCGATAAGCTGCTTGTCCCGTCCTTTATACCCACGTGAGCGTCATACAAGGGATTCGTTATGACATAACCTTTGTAGTTGTCTATTATCTGAGCATATTTCCCCTCTTCGTCTACAGGCTTGTAATAGGGATTAAGTCTTGTATAACTACTGAATGAGCCGTAGGGAGAGTTCTTTCCTGTAGCCTCGGACAGGTTAATGTTAGCGCGCATTGTGAACTTCCTTTTAAGGTATGTCATTCCAAAATTAACACCCTTGGTAGAGTTCTCGGAGCCCTCCATTACACCCGGTTGGAATGCGGCATTAACATCGAGACTATAGCGGAAGACATCGGTACCTCCTGCCACGCTGAGTGAGTGACGGTTCTGTATTGCTGTTCGCAAAGGCTGAGAAAGCCAATAGGTATTTACACCGCCCAGTATATTACGCATATAGCGGTTATACTCGTTCATATCATTGGCGTTTTGCGGATTATACATACCCGCTCTCCACTCAGTGTCGAGTTTCTCGCGTGCATTCATCATATTATAGTCGGTGAGGTCGGGTGCCTGTACGGTCACTGTTCCGTTGTATGACACCGAAAGAGCACCGTCGGGAGCCACCTTAGTCTCAACGACAACCACACCGTTTGAGGCTCTTGAACCGTAAACAGCAGTTGCTGCCGCATCCTTGAGTATAGTAATATTATCGACACGCTCGGGGTCGAGGTCGAGAATACGACTCATTGGTACAATAAAGCCATCGAGAACAAAGAGAGGAGTATTTGGACGACTCGAGACGTTATCGAGCATAAGGTCCATACTATTCATCGACGCAGATGTTCCCAACGACTGGTCGCCACGAATCTGGAACTCAGGCTCGGCATTGGGGTCGGAACCGCGAGAATTATTCTCTAGAATCTTGAAGCTGGGATCGTAGAATTGCAAACCTTTGAGAATGTTGGTTGGATTCATTTTCAACAGTTCGGAACCCTTAACCGTCACATAGTTTCCAGTGTAACTGCTCTCCTTACGCTTGCTTAGACCAGTAATGACCACCTCGCCAAGATTGTCGTAGCTGGGCTTTAGCGAAATAGTCATTCCACTCTCGGGCTTTGTAATTTGCTTCGATAGAGTCTCATAACCCATATAAGAGATACGCAGAGAGCCTTTACTACGTACGCGCAGACTGAACTTTCCGTCTACATCGGTAATTGTACCACCCTCACCAGTTGCACCACCATCGGTTATAAGAATCTGTGCGGCAATAAGCGGCTCACCAGTCTCGGCATCAACAACCCTTCCCTCGACAGAAAGCAGCTTGCTCTCGGTTGCAGGTACCTCCTTATAAGGTTCAAGAATAATGGTGCGCGGCTCCTCATAACGTATCTTCACATTCTGATTGCCTACCAATTCTCCAAGAACCTTATCAAGCGGTTTATCCTTTACATTAAGCGAGATTGGCTTCTCAATATTTACAAGAGTGATTCCCTGAAGCTGTAATTTCGCATCGACAGCCTCGGCAACCTTTTCGAGCACTTTAGATAAAGACTGATTGCTTATACGCAAAGTTATGCGTGTCTCTTTCCACTCTTTTACATTCTGCGCCTGCAATGTCGTCGCTCCGATAAGAAGCATAAGCAGCAACAGCGGCCTGCACAGTTTGACAAATGACGTGTATCTTCTCATACTATAATTATTATCAGTTAAAGATGGGATTAGTTACTCTAATATTGTATCGAGTATCTCGATATACCCCTTATTCTTATTATATTTCTCTTTATAGTCGTTGTAAATAGCATCGGCGCGCTCAATCTCCTTGCCGGTCTTTATAAAATTGCACAGAAGACTATAAAGCACGAAGTCGCGCTGCTCGGCCTCGTAGAAGGCAGCAAGCTCGGCATACATAGCCTCGAATGTTGTTGGCATCTTATACTCAGCGCCACTCTCTTTAGCTTTTCTCTCATTAATATAGAAGCAGTAACGCATCAAAAGACCTGCATACTCGGGATTACTTAGTGAAACGGCATCCTCACGCAGTGTGTAGCCATCGGTAATAGTCCAATAGTCGCCTATTCCCTGCTCCTCTATGGCTGTGCCACGCACACTTGCATACATCACAGGATATTCAATAAACGATATATACACCTCAGACTCAATTCCTGCAAGAATATAGTTAGATGCAGCCTCGTTAATCTGCGCCTCACTTATCATAGCCTTAACCTTGTCGAGGAACACCCGTGAATCGTTTATCCTCGCCTGTGGTTTAATATCGAGTGCTGCACAACCCAACAGCTGTTCGCGGTAGCGCATAGAGCGCTTAGTCTCGTTTATTCTGTTTATGAGATTATTTACCTTTACAGCCTCATCGGTACCGCTGAATTTCACACTTACTGAGCGTCCCTCGTATTTTACATCGACGTGCAGACTATCTCCTTTTTGCAAAAGCACCTTTGTCTTCCCGTTTATGAGCATACAAACAAGATTCTCGGCCGGGAAAGTATACAGATGTTCTTCGCCCGGATTTGTGTGAAACTCTTGACGAATAAGCGGTGTCTGTACACAGTCGAAATAGACCATCTCGCCCTTATATCCATATACGCAGGCGCTTAGAGTCGCCATATTCTGCGCTTCCACTACACCGGTAAAAAACATAAACAGTGTGGCAGCTATTGTAAACAGTTTTTTCATAATCATCATTTATCCAATTTTAACAATACATTCGATATATAATGTCACAAAAATATAATTATTATTTCAATGTGCAAAAGATTGAAAAAAATTAAAGTTGCACAAAGTAATTTTATAACTTATTTAAACATTTTTATACAAAAAAAACAGGATGCCTCAATTAGGGCCTCCTATGTAGTCTAAATTTATGCGATTTATGCTACAGTAGTAAGTCGTACGTTAACTATTTTCCTTTTTCTTTATTGAAAATTTATAGGCCAAAAAATTTGCTAATTCAATCATTGTTCGTATATTTGCGAACAATAAAACAGCTAAAGACTATGGCAAATAAGGACTATACCATTAAGCAAGAGCAAGTTGCACGCTTTGCGAAGGCGATGGGACATCCTGCACGCATTGCGATATTGCAATTCCTTGCCAAGCGTGAGGATTGTTGTTTCGGGTGCATCCACGAAGAATTGCCCATCGCCAAGGCTACCGTTTCGCAGCACCTCAAGGAACTGAAGGAAGCCGGACTGATACAGGGTGAGGTGGAACCTCCTAAAGTGAAGTATTGCATCAACCGCGAGAATTGGAAACTGGCAAAGGAGCTTTTCTGTGAGTTTTTCAATGATTGCGTTTGCAAGAAAGAGTGTTGACACCGGTGGTCGGCCTCTTTTTTTGAACTTAATGTTCGTTGTTTTGCGAATTACTAACATTAAACTCTATAAACAAAATGTATTGGATTTTATTTATTTATCTGATTGTGGCTTATTTCGTGCCCGAAGTGGGTGTGATAGCCTTGATTTGTATGGTAGGACCGGTAGCGATGGCTGTTCGGAAAGGTAGGTATTGGTGTGGGCATTTCTGTCCGCGAGGAAGTTTGTACGACCGGATAATCGGCCGTTTCTCCCCTCACAAACCCATCCCGAAATTTGTACGTAGCAAGGGATTCCGCATCTTTATGCTGTGCTTCATCTTCGCCATGTTAGGTGTACAGCTTTACGTCAACGGACTGACCTTGGCAGGCATCGGACGCACGTTCTGGAACCTGATTGTGATAACCACTATCGTCGGAATTGTCCTCGGCTTTATCTATTCGCCCCGCACCTGGTGTTCGTTCTGTCCGATGGGTACGCTCTCGGCATGGGTCACTCCAAGGAAACAACAGACAGGCTTCCATCGGGTCTGTGTATCGGCATCTTGTCAGATGAAATGCAAGCGATGTGCCAAGGTGTGCCCAATGCAGCTTGCTCCTTATGAATCGCGTGGCGATGAAAACGGATACTTGCATCCCGATTGCATCAAGTGCGGACGATGCATCGTGGCTTGCCCTACGAAGGTCATGAAAATGGAAAAGTAAAGATATATAAAAATGAAAGTATTGATTTTATGCACAGGCAACAGTTGCCGCAGCCAGATGACACATGGGTTTCTCCAATCATTCGACAAAAGTCTGGAAGTTCATTCGGCTGGTACCCAACCTGCCCCACAAGTTAATCCGCTGGCGGTCGGAGTGATGAAAGAGGCAGGCATTGACATTTCATCACACACTCCCAAAAACGTAAGTATTTACCTTAACGATGCGTGGGATTATGTGATAACCGTTTGTGGTGGTGCAAACGAAACCTGCCCGACGTTCATTGGCAAGGTCGGCAAACGTCGGCACATCGGATTTGACGATCCATCACACGTACAAGGGTCAGAAGAGTTTGTCACAAGTGAATTCCGTAGGGTTAGGGATGAAATCAGGAAGCGAATATCCGAGTTCTATGTGACAGAAATTCAGAGGCAGGAAATACCCCAATGCTCTTGTGGTGGTAAGTGTTAATTCCTTGTTGTCCTTTTTTTGAAGGATTTGTTCGTTATTCTACAAATTACAAACAATGTAAAATTAAAAGCAATGAAGAATGAATTATTGATTCTTACCCTATGCGTGGGTATGGTGGCTTGCTCGGGAGGCAAGACCAAGAGTGTGGCTGAAAATCAGCAGACGAAAATAGATGTGGTGGAGGTGTTGTACTTCCACGGAGCACAGCGTTGTGCCACTTGTATGGCAATTGAGAAGAATACCAAGGCATTGGTAGAATCGACTTATGCCGAGCCGTTGAAAAGCGGCAAGTTGGAATTTCGTTCGGTGGATATCACCAAGGACGAGGCTCTTGCCGAGCGATACAAGATTAGTTGGTCGTCGCTTATTCTCGTTGATTACGACAAAAGCGGCAAAGAGAGTGCAACAAATCTGACGGAGTTTGCTTTTGGCAATGCCCGCAATGCTCCCGATAAGTTCAAGGCCGGTTTGTCAAAACGGATAACAGAAATGCTTAATAACTAACACTATGGAGTGGTTACAATCATTGTTGGATAGTTCCACAACTCCTGCTGTGACGGCACTCTTGCTCGGACTACTGACGGCACTTTCGCCCTGCCCATTGGCTACCAATATAGCTGCTATTGGCTATATCGGCAAGCATATCGAGGGCAGAAAAGGGGTGTTTGTGCAAGGTGTTTTCTATACTTTGGGGCGCACAATTGCTTACACACTGCTTGGTGTGGTATTGATTGCAGTTTTGCGGAGTGGTGCAAGTGTATTCGGTATTCAAAAGTTCATAGCGACCTATGGCGAGATGATTCTGCCGCCTGTTTTGCTGCTTATCGGTCTGTTTATGCTATTTGGCAACCGACTTAACCTGCCTTCATTCGGTTTTGGTGATAGGGGCGAAGGATTGGCTCAACGAGGTGGATTCGGTGCGTTGATGTTGGGTGTACTCTTTGCCTTGGCGTTCTGTCCGACGAGCGGAGTTTTCTACTTCGGAATGCTGATTCCGATGTCGGCAAGCACAACTATGGGATACCTATTACCAATACTCTTTGCCGTTGCAACCGCCTTGCCCGTACTTGTTGTAGCGTGGATATTGGCGTTCAGTGCAGGACAGATTGGGGCGGTCTATGGTAAGATGCAGACTATACAAAAGTGGCTCAATATAGTGGTGGGCATTTTGTTTATCGCAATAGGAATATATTACTGTTTAATAATTTACATTTAAGAATTATGGAAATCAAGATTTTAGGAACAGGTTGCGGCAAGTGCAAGACAACCTACGCAGTTATCGAAAAGGTCATCAAGGAGAACAACATCCGAGCGACAATTACAAAGGTCGAGGATATTATGGAGATTATGAATTACAATATTCTCGCAACACCTGCCGTAGTGGTTGATGGCGAAGTGAAAATCAAGGGCTATGTGCCAAGTGAACGGGAGATTAAAGAGTTATTGGGAGTATGATACAGCAATTTGCAGATTGGTTGGTTTATGGCATCTTTGGATTGGATTCTGCGACACCATTAGGTACGGCTGTCAATTTCTTCTTTTACGACAGCATTAAGATTATAATACTGCTTTTCAGTATCATCTTCGTAATGGGCATTATCAATGCCTACTTTCCCATTGAGCGACTACGCCAATACCTCGCCACCCACAAACTCTATGGCTTGGACTACTTTATGGCGGCTCTCTTTGGTGGCATTACGCCGTTCTGCTCCTGCTCATCTGTGCCGCTTTTTATCGGCTTTGTCAAGGGTGGAATACCGTTGGGCGTAACGCTGACATTCCTTATCGCCTCGCCTTTGGTTAGCGAGGTTGCTGTGGCAATGTTCCTCGGATCGTTTGGAGTTAAGGCAACTCTGATTTATGTTGTGAGCGGTACGGTGCTGTCGATGATTGCGGGCTTTATTTTGAGCCGTATGCACCTCGAACCCTATTTAAGTGATTGGGTGAAAGCGGCACAATCGCAATCTTCGGCGCAGAGCCAAAGATGGGAGGCAGAGAAAACACCATTCATCAAGCGACTACCCGCTATCACTCGTGAATCGTGGAGCATTGTACGAGGCGTTTTGATCTATATCTTGATTGGTATCGGCATTGGTGCTACGATGCACGGCTATGTGCCCGAAGGCTTCTTTGAGCAATACCTCTCGGCAGAAAATTGGTGGGGCGTGCCACTTGCTGTGGTGCTTGCCGTACCGATGTATGCCAATGCTGCGGGCATTGTGCCCATCATTGAGGTCTTTGTGGCAAAGGGCATCCCGCTTGGAACGGCTATTGCCTTTATGATGGCTATCATCGGGCTCTCCATTCCCGAAGCAACGATGCTCAAAAAGGTGATGACTTGGCGATTGATAGGTATCTTCTTCGGCGTGGTAACTCTACTGATTATTATTTCAGGCTATCTCTTTAATTGGATCTTGTAGAGGTAAGAATATATAATGACAATATGAAAGTGGCGTATGTTGTGAACAATGTAGTTCGCTCATGCGCCACTGTTGTCTATTCACAATACATCTTTGGAAGATACTTGATTTCAGTGCTTTGCTTTCAAAAGGTTTATATGCCTCTGCATTCGTAGTTTTTGGGCTTAATTACAACCTTCATGTAGTCTTTGTATGATTTCGCAATTTTCGTAAAAACGAACGCTTATAATCAATTAGTTAAAAATTAAAAGACCTATCCACTTAGTGGCATATCCTGTTTTTAACCGTCTCACTGAGAAAGTCTTTATTTTTGAAGCATAGCAATGGCTTCATTCTCTTCGCGCTCCATAATCTCGCGCTCGCCTTCACCTTTATCGTTTATTCCGCACAGATGCAGAATACCGTGTATAATCACTCGGTACAGCTCCTGCTCATACTGCACTCCCAACTGTTCGCTGTTACTGAGCACTGTATCGAGGCTTATAAAAAGGTCGCCCGATATGACATTCTCCTCGGTGTAATCGAATGTAATAATATCGGTGTAATAATCGTGTTGAAGATACTCGCGATTAACCTCGAGAATCTTCTCGTCGTTACAGAAGATATACGCAATATCCCCAACCTTTTTACCGTGACCTGCCGCCACCTTTTTAATCCACGCCGAAACGTCGCGGCGCTTTATTGCGGGCATCTTAACCCCATCGGTCTGATAGCTTATCATATCTCAAAATATAATATCGTTAGTACTTCCATTCTCATTGGTTATTTTCACCTTGATACCCTCTTTTCCCGATTTTAAATCGACCACGCTTTTATTATCGTTTATAACAATGGGAAAATGGTTGGCATCGGGGTGAGCGTTTACTACATAATGTCGATGCATATGTCCCGACAGAACAAGGTCAATCTTTGCTTTATTAAAGATAGGCACAAAGAGTTTCGACAACTCTTTTATTGCGTGTCCCTCAGGCGAGTTATCCTCCCTGGGAAGAATTGGCGGAATGTGCATAAGCACAATTCTGTTCCGCGTCTTACGAAAGCGCTTGCTTTTAACCTCCTGTTCGAGCCAGCGAGCCTGCTCTCGGCGGTAGTCGTCGAAACGGTTTATTCCACCGTAGACAGGGTGGGTATCGGGCTTATCCTCACCCGTATCGAGGACAATGATTGCCGTCTCGCCATAATAAAAGATATTAAAGAATCGTCCGTTGGGACGTGCCACATAGTTACCATAGCTGCGACCCATATTTCCACGTGTCTCGTGGTTGCCACGCACTGCAATGAAAGGCTTGTTGCGCGCAAACATATCTACCGACACATCTATAAACCCTTTGTAGGGGACATCTACATTATCAATGTGACTTGTCATATCGCCAAGATAGATTACTGCATCGGCCTTTTCGAGCTGTGAGCAACCCAATAGTCGAGCCACCTTCCGCGCATCGTCGTGTCCGTCGTTTATTATCACAAACGAGCAACTGTCCATCTTTTCAGGAACAGTGGTAAAGCTCTCCCATTGCGATGCAATGCTATCGCCATAGATAATTTTATATGGGTGAAACTGCTTCATCTCCTTGGCAATGAGTCGATAGCGATACTCGCGTCCCGGCTCAAGACCTGTTATCTTTATCTCATTCTGTGTGTTATAGGCCTGCACAAGACCATCGTTCACGGTGTAGAAACATCTTGTTTTTTCCCAACCATCGCCCTTTACCTCGACCCACGAAAATGCACGCGACGAGGTCGTAAAGAACAGCGTCACCTCGTTGCTGCTCAAATTCTGAAGGTAGGGACCGTGATTGAACCTGAAGCCATCGGCAACCGACAAAAGTACGTTACCTGCAAAAAACAGCGATAAAATGAGTCTTTTTAGCATAATATCATATTAACCAAAGAATAGATAACCAATAACTATGGCAGCAATTATTCCTGCTGCATCGGCAATAAGTCCGCAAGTAACAGCATGCCCCGTTTTACGTATACCCACACTACCGAAATAAACTGCTATAATGTAAAAAGTGGTGTCGGTTGCTCCCTGGAACAGACAGGCCAATCGGCCGGCAAAGGAGTCGACACCATATGTTGTCATCGCATCAATCATCATACCTCGGGCACCGCTGCCGCTAAGAGGTTTCATAAGAGCTGTGGGAAGCGCCCCTACAAAATCGGAGTTGCCACCGCAAGCCTCGACACACCAGGCTACTGCACCAATGAGTACATCCATTCCACCCGATGCACGAAACACACCCACAGCCACAAGTATAGCTACAAGATAAGGGATTATCCTCACTGCTGTTGCAAATCCCTCTTTGGCACCCTCGATAAATGCCTCGTAAACGTTTACCTTACGCAACATTCCCGATACGATAAAAAGCACTATTATGGTAAACAGCAGCACATTGGCCAATGTGGTAGAGAACAACTCCACCTGCACACGCGAGAGCGATGCCACACCCCACGTTCCTGCCGCCAGAAACAGCGCCACGCCAAAGAGGAAAAGCATCATAGTGCGGTTAAAAAGGTTGATACGTTGATAGATGCTCGTGACCAAGAGTCCCACTATCGTCGACACCGTTGTTGCCAAAAGAATGGGAATAAAGACATCGGTAGGTTGCGCTGCACCAAGCTGGGCGCGATAGAGAAGAACACTCATTGGGATGAGCGTGAGACCCGAGGTGTTCAGCACAAGGAACATTATCATCGGGTTGGTTGCCGTATCTTTCTTTGTATTCAACTGCTGAAGCTCCTGCATCGCCTTAAGTCCCATAGGGGTGGCAGCATTGTCAAGCCCCAACATATTGGCCGAGATATTCATAAACATTGTTCCTGTAACGGGATGTCCTTTGGGAATATCGGGAAAAATACGATTGAAAATAGGTGAAAGCCACCTTGCAAGAGCATTTACAAGGCCACCTTGCTCGCCAATTTTCATAAGTCCCATCCACAGCGACAACACACCGGTAAGCCCTAAAGATATTTCGAATGCAGTCTTTGAGGTTTCAAAAGTAGAATTTACTATTGCCGGGAACACCTCGGTATCGCCCATAAATATGAGGCGGCACAATGCAATGACAAATGCCGCAATGAAAAAGGCGATCCAAATATAGTTCAGTACCATAACAAGGTATTATTTCATAAGTTCTTCGAGCAGTTGTGCAACGCGATAGGCAGGTTCGCCACGAACAACAATCTTACCCTCGGCATCTATCAGTATCAGCATCGGGATTGACGATATACCATAAGCCGCAGCTGCTTCGGCGCTGCCACCGTTGGGAGCACACAGCTGTGTCCATCCTAAGCCCAGAGAGGTAACACCCTCTTTCCACTCATCCATTGAGGAGTCGAGAGAGACACTTACAATAGCCATTCCTCGTTTGCCATAATCATCGGCTATTTTTCTTAACACAGGTGCCTCTTGTCGGCAGGGGATACACCAACTTGCCCAAAAATTAAGCAGGGTATATTTGTTGGCATTGACGATGTTAGAGAGAAGCACCTGCTTACCATTAACATCGGGCAACTCGAAATTTATGTAGGGACACCCCTCGGCAGTAGCAAAAGCACGCATACTGTTCTCGGCATCAATCTTAACTCGAGCATACATAACATTAAAGCGTTCGTCGCGAAGGTTCTCGGGCACCATAGACATAATCGAGTGCAGCTCCTGAGGGGTAAAATACTCTTCGGACTGTGTGAGCAGAAAAGCTCCAAGAGCATTCTTCACATTCTCGCCTATTGTCTTTTGCAACATCTCGACAAATGAGGTTCGCGCCTCGGCAACCACCGCCTGCAAACTATCGCGCTGAGCATCGGTGAGAGCACTGTTTGCCACCAGATAGTTTCCTACAAGTTCTATGCCTCGCGCCATCTTTGCACGCTCCGAGAAGAAACGCTGCATATCATTATTCAGCGGAGTTCCCTTTCGACGGAATCCGTTTTTTATCTGAACATCTATATTGCCGTTTTCTACTACTATCGGACCACCGTCGAGCGCCATAGAGGAGAGAATCATACACACTCTGGGAGTATCCTGCCTGCCTGCGAATGAGAAACGTCCGCCATTCACAACAGTCGAGTCCGTTTTGCTAAAGTCGGCATCAAGATTAGCAAGATAAACCACTGTTCCATCGGCAGCCGAGGGGTACTCGCCATTAATCTCATAACCGCCGTTTCCACAAGCGGCAAGCGCAGCAATTGCACCGCCGAAAAATATCTTTTTTAATGATTTCATCATAATGTTTCGTTTATACTGTTGATGTATTGAAGCACCTCATCGCGTCCCTGTGCCGTCTCGGACGAGGTTATAAAGATTGGGGGAAGTTCCTCCCACTGTTCAAGCAGACGCTCTTTATAAGCCTTGATATTCAACCCCAGCGGTGTCTTTTTCAGTTTATCGGCCTTAGTGAATATAATGGCAAAGGGCACACCATTCTCGCCCAACCATT
>JAGCKB010000252.1 GCA_017647725.1 Bacteroidaceae bacterium | reverse complement strand
TCTGTTCACTGTTTTTGAAAAAAAAATACTATTTTCGCAAATTAATGACTATATGGTGTAGTGGATAACATATTTTGTGGCCATTATGGCACAAAAAAGGTGAAAGCCTCTGTTATTTGCACTAACAGCCATCAGCCTATAAAACAGAAGAAAATGAGAGTTATTGACTGCATAAATTCATCCGATAAAACAGCCTTTTCGTTCGAGGTTCTCCCACCCATAAAGGGCACGGGAACCACAAAACTATTTGGCTCCATAGACAAGCTAATGGAGTTCGACCCCAAATACATAAACATTACAACACACCACAGCGAAAATGTATATGTTGATATGGGTGACGGACTCTTTAAGCGTACGAGCATACGTCGTCGCCCCGGAACTGTGGCAATAGCAACCGCTATACACCATCGTTACGGCATTCCCGTAGTTCCGCACATTCTATGTAACGGATACACGCTCGAAGAGACCGAGTATGTGTTAATAGACCTGCAACTATCGGGTATAACAGATATTTTAGTTCTGCAGGGCGACAAGGTAAAGGATGATAAGAATGGCGCACCACGCCAGCAGGGACACGCACACGCAATAGACCTACAGCGACAGGTGAACCGGTTCAACGAGGGATTTTTCCTCGACGGCTCACAGATGAAAGAGCGTGGAGCACGTTTCTCATACGGTGTGGCCTGCTACCCCGAGAAGCACGAAGAGGCGCCCAACCTCGACAGCGACATTGCCTGGCTAAAGAGAAAGGTTGACGAAGGTGCCGAGTATGCAGTGACACAGATGTTTTTCGATAATGAGAAATATTTCGAGTTTGTGCGTCGCGCACGCGAGGCCGGAATAAATGTACCTATCATTCCGGGAATAAAGCCTATATACCGCCTTTCGCAGCTTAATATTCTGCCAAAGACCTTCCGCGTCGACCTTCCCGATGCACTTGTTACCGAGATGCTTAAATGCAAGGACGACGCATCGGCTGTGCAGGTAGGTCGTGAGTGGTGTACCCAGCAATGCCGCGAACTCATCGCAAACGGTGTCCCCAGCATACATTTCTACACGCTGAACGCAGTAGATAGCGTATGCGAGGTAGCAAAAGCAATATATTAATTCTTTTGAGAGTGGGAGTATGATGTTTGCAGATGTTATAGGACAGGAAAATATAAAAATGCAATTGCGTCGCCTTGTCGACGAGAACCGTATGCCGCACGCACTGCTACTTACCGGGCCACGAGGAAACGGAAAGCTACCGTTAGCAGTGGCATTGGCACACTATCTGCTGTGCCGTAGCCGACACGATGGCGACGTATGCGCAGCCTGCCCCACCTGCACAAAAGTAAGCAAGCTGATACACAGCGACTTGCACTTTGTTTTTCCTGTACTTAAAAAGAAAGGAAGCAGTTCTGATACTCCACCCGTCAGCGACGATTACATAGCCCTGTGGAGAGAACTATTTATCTCGAACCCCTATATGACATACGCCGATTGGCTGTCGAAAATGGGAGTAGAGAACCAACAGCCCATGATATACGAGCGCGAGAGCAGCGAGATTCTGCATAAGCTATCGCTACAATCGCGTGAGGGAGGATGGAAAATTGTTATAATATGGCTACCCGAAAAGATGAAAGAGGTGTGCTCGAACAAACTCCTGAAGATAATTGAGGAGCCACCAAAGGAGACACTTTTTATTCTTGTATCGGAGGAGCCCGAGGCTATAATACCCACCATTCTAAGCCGCACACAGCGCATAGATATTCCGGCTATAACACCCCGGGACATTACCGAAGCACTTATAAAGCGCTACCATCTCACCCCCGATGACGCAACGAGTGTGGCTTGCCAGAGTGGTGGCAGCTGGGAGAAAGCCGAGGAGCATCTTCGCGTCGACAGCGACAAGGAAGTATACCTTGAGCTATTTATGCAGATGATGCGTGTAGCATACGCACGTAACATACGCGAAATGAAAAAATGGAGCGAGCAGGTGGCAGCCCTGGGACGCGAGCGCCAGAAGCACTTGCTCGACTACTGCCAGCGTATGATACGCGAGAACTTTATTATGAATTTCAGACGCGACGAAATGTTATCTATGAATCCTGCCGAGCGTAACTTCTCGGTAAGATTCTCGCCCTACGTCAACGAGAGAAATATATTCGGCATTGTCGAGGAGCTATCCGAGGCACAGAGACACATTGAACAGAATGTAAATGCCAAAATGGTCTTCTTTGATATGTCATTGAGGATGATTGTTTGGATTAAGAATAGATAAAAAATGGAAAATTGCAAAAATAGAGATACAAACTGCCGTTCGGGAATCTGCTGTGAGGGCTGTGGCAAAATGGATGCCCCCCTTAACACCTTTGATTGGCTTGCAGGTATTCCCGGTAACTACGAGGATACTGATATTGTAGAGGTGCAGTTTAAAAACACACGTAAGGGATACTACCGCAACAGCAACGGTATACCACTGAAAAAAGGTGATATTGTTGCCGTAGAGGCCACTCCCGGACACGATATCGGTACAGTAACACTCACAGGACGCCTTGTGCTGCTGCAACTGAAAAAGACACGCCTTACTCCCGAATCGGAGTTTAAGCGCATATACCGCAAGGCAAAGCCCGTCGATATGGAAAAATTTGCCGAGGCGAAGGCTCGCGAACACGACACAATGATACGTTCGCGCCAGATAGCCAAAGACCTTGAGCTGGATATGAAAATCGGCGATGTCGAGTATCAAGGCGATGGTCTGAAAGCCATTTTCTACTATATTGCCGACAATCGTGTCGACTTCAGACAGCTTATTAAAGTGCTTGCCGATGTCTTTAGAATAAAGATTGAGATGAAGCAGATTGGCGCACGACAAGAGGCAGGACGCATCGGTGGAATTGGCCCCTGCGGACGCGAGCTATGCTGCGCTACCTTTACCACCAATTTTGTATCGGTATCAACCTCGGCAGCCCGTTTTCAGGATATATCACTGAATCCTCAGAAGCTGGCAGGACAGTGCGCCAAACTGAAATGCTGCCTTAACTACGAAGTGGATGCATACGTAGAGGCATCGCGTGGAATGCCCTCACGCGATATTGAGTTGGAGACAAAGGATGGTACATACTATTTCTTTAAAGCCGACATTCTGCGTGGAGAACTCACCTACTCTACCGATAAACATCTGGCTGCAAACCTCACTACAATATCGGTAAAACGTGCCAATGCTGTAATAGAGATGAACAAACGAGGCGAGCGACCCGAATCGTTATCTACAACTGTAAACGAAGAGAAACACTCGGCCGACCTGTTAGAGCAGGAGAATATAGCACGCTTCGATAACAGCAACAAGAAAAAACGTCGTAAAGGTGCAGGTGGACACAAGAACGAGGGAGGCCACGAACACCGTGAGACTAAGCGCGAAGATAGCGAGAACAGAAGCGATAATCAAACAGCCGAAAGAGGCGAGCAGGAGCATCGTCCCGAGCGTCGTTACAAACGCTATAAAGGCAATAACCGAGGAAAAAACAATGAGAATGGTGCAGGAAAAGATAAACCTGCTCAGTAAAATAGCAACAATGGCAGCTGCAATGCTGCTTATGTCGTGCGACAGCCTCTTTCACCGGTATTACGGTGTAGGAGGCTGTTGGCCCTCGTCCGATACTCTGACATTTACATACACCCCAAAAAACGAGAGCAAACTATGTTGCCAACTCGACGTAGAGTTGCGCAATAGCAGCGACTATAAATACAAAGAACTATTCCTGCGTGTAGAACGATTTTCGAAAATAGAGAGAGACACTATTGTCGACACCCTGCGATGCGAGCTATACGACGACTCAGGACATATACGCGGAACCACAGCAGGAATACTGCGCCAAACGAGTTTCCCGGTAGACACAATGGAAATACAACCAAACGATACTTTAACGATAAGAGTATCGCACTTGATGGATGACAAGGAGCTGCAAGGAGTGTCAGACGTTGGAATCAGACTTTCACATTGCGATCGGCGTCAATTCTAAGGAAGCTGAACAGCAAGATAGAGAAGCCCAAGAACGAGGAGCCACCGTAGCTGAAGAATGGCAATGGAATACCTATCACAGGCATAATTCCAAGCACCATACCAACATTAATGGTAAAATGGAAGAAGAAAATAGAGGCTAAAGAATAGCCATACACACGCCCAAAACGGTCATTCTGACGCTCGGCCAACGACATAAGACGCAAAATAAATATTGCAAACAGCACAAGCACAGCTGTCGACCCGATAAAGCCCTGCTCCTCGCCTATGGTACAGAATATAAAATCGGTATCCTGTTCGGGAACATATTTCAGTTTGGTCTGTGTTCCATTGAGAAAACCCTTTCCGCTCACCCCTCCCGAGCCTATGGCAATCTTAGACTGATGGACATTGTAACCGGCACCCGACAGATCCTCTTTCAGTCCAAGCAACACCTCGATACGCACCCTCTGATGGTCTTGTAACACATTGTGCATAACGTAGTCGCACGATGCGTAGAAAGCTATTGAGCCGCACATAAAAAGTACCACCCATATATTACTCTTTTCCTTTGCCAATTTCATACGAACCAGCAGATAGAGTATGCTGAATATAATGAGCAAATATTGTACTATTATAATATTGAATGCAATTATATACACCGCTATCCAATAGGCAACGAGCGTACCCGCAACGTTCACCGCAAGGAGTACCAAGAAGGTCTTGTCCTGACGGCAGCTGAATTTGAGCAACGCAAGAGAAAAAATCTGTATCAGCAGAAGCACCGCATAATGCCCCACCGACACATCTAATCCATCAACATTCTCCTCGCCGAATCTTATTCCAACCACAAAATAGACACCGGCACTTACAGCGGTGAGCAGAAGAAGCCCTGTCATACCCTCTCGATAAAGCACAAGGAAGAATGCCAGA
>JAGCKB010000251.1 GCA_017647725.1 Bacteroidaceae bacterium | reverse complement strand
GTTAAAACGACCTATAACCGATATTATAGGCGAAACGCTTATGGAGAGCAATAACCTGTGTGCCGAGGCGCTAAGCTATCATCTTGGCGCACTGTACGGCACGCGCCCCGTAAGCCAGGAAATGGGTCCGAAAATAATGAGAGGATTCCTCGATTTTAAGATTGACACCCCCGAGAGTTACCACATTGCCGATGGTTCGGGATTGTCGCCCTACACCTATCTATCGGCCGATATTATACTACAGACACTTAAACTCGCATACAACGATAAAAACATATACGACACAATATTACGTTCCCTTCCCCTTTCGGGGATAAGCGGAACAATGAAAAACCGCACCAAAGACAGCGCAGCATATAAAAAGGTTTATGCAAAAACAGGCACAGTGAAAGGAGTGTGCACATTAGCCGGCTATGCCCGAGCTGCCAATGGCCACACATTGGCATTTGTAATACTTAACCAAGGCTCTATGAGTGCCTCGACTGTACGTCGCTGGCAAGATAAAGTGTGCGAGGCTATGTGCCACTAAAAATAAGAAACAATCATTAAGGGATAATAAAACTATTTGTTGTATCTTTAGAGAAGATGTACAGCACTCACTACAAAATATTAAAGCAAGCTTTATATATTTCGCTCGTTTGTTGTATCTTTAGAGAAGATGTGCGGCACTCGCTACAAAATATTAAAGCAAGCTTTATATATTTCGCTCGTTTGTTGTATCTTTGCCTTACAGGTGAAAAACCAATACACTCGCAGTGAAATGCCAAAGCCTATCTCGCTCGTTTGTAGTTATTATTAATCTAATAAGGTAATTAAACAGATAATTAAAAATATTAGGATGTAAACAAAACTGACATATAAAAGAACTATAAAACTTTTCTCTCGAACCTGAAAACCGCCAATTTGAAGCCACAGAGAATAAGTTCGAATTGTTCACACCTTGTGGTGTGGGCTGTTTGTGCTTATTCGTGGCAAGGTCACTTGGCGGTACCGAGGTTTGGAATAAGACAACGCAAACGGCTCGTACCACTTTTTTATGATACACATAGGAGAACTTATAAAAACAAGATTAGCCCAGGTTGAACGCTCACCCGGGTGGTTGGCAAAAAAGATAAACTGTGACAGGACGAATATATATAAAATATTCCAACGTCCAAGTATAGATACCGAACTTTTAGCTCGCATCTCAAAAGCTTTGGATTATGATTTCTTCTCGGAGTTGTCAATGTCTTGGAAATCAAATTGTGAAAATACGGCTACAAATGAGTGAATATGAATCACACATTTGTAGCCGTATTCTTGTGAAATCAAGGTTTCTTTGCAAAAAAAAGAACACTTATTAGCAACCTTAAACATTTTTTTACAAAACAGGCAGTATGGATTAACACACCTCTAAAATTTGCCTTTTCATAAGGCGCTACCTATTTATTACGAACAATTAAAATTATTAACACAAGAAAGCATCTCTGTTCTTATATATACTGACCATTTGGAATTAGGCTCAGGGTTAAATAATATAGAACAGTTAGTCGCCTTCTTAAAAACACAACAAAATTATGAAAAAGTTTTTTTTACTGGCATTTGCCATTTGTCTTTCTATTACAGGAATAAACGCGCAAGTATTCTTAGGAAATAGTGATGAAAAAGTTTCCACATCAGGTCTTGTAAAAAAGAGTGCCGCAGAAGCCACTGTTACCACAGAGCAGAAACCGGCTACAACAGATTCAAAATATAAAAGTCTGACAGACTATTCTGTTGATCTTAACTTTGATTCAAATATATATGGTTTTAGCATTGGTGGCGCAAATTCTCATTTCGGAATTGCTTTAGGAGAAGACATATCAAGTGTAATGTTCGGATATGGTTTTGGAGGTGCAAGCGTTTCTGATAGCTTTATTCTTAAAGGAAAACTATACCCCTATGTAGGGCTTAGTTCTTATGACAGCGAAACCGAATTTCTTTGGGGTGCAGCGGCAAATATCAGTATTGGCGTAAAGGTGCATACAACAAAAAAAGGTAACTCCGTTTTCTTGACATTCGGTTATGGAGTTTCTGCCCCTGAGCTTGAGACTACAGATATGTTTGACAACGGCAGTTGGGGAGTTGGAATAACTGTGGTTTGTTGGTAAATCATACGCTCGAATTAATCATTAACTGTTCTTGCTGTAAACGAATACAGCAAGAACATTAATAATAATGGATTATTTAATTTTGAATCATATGAATAGAAAATTTTTATTGATAGTTGGATTGTTGCTGCTTTCTGTAGGTGTATCAGCTAAACGAGTAGGTGCATATTGTTATTTTGCCAATAATGGCTCACAACTGTACGAAGATGACATTGTGAAAGTAGAGTTGACAATGGATAATATGAATCTTGCACTTGTCATCTATAATAAAACAGAAAATGTCATATACTTAGATAATAAGAATTCATTTATCTATAACAATGGCGAAATTATAGGAACACTAAGTAATGACCCTACTATTGGAAATGATGTATCAGCATTGATTCTACCTCCCGAATCGAGAAAGGTATTATGCACTTGGAAGAATCTGGAGATTATGTTTGACCAATCGTTGATAACACGCTTGGGTTCAGATAGGCGTGCTGGTTTTATAAATACCGAAACAGGGCATAAAGAGAAATTCGAAAAAGGTTTAAGTAGAAGCTATACAAAAGAACGTAATCCTTTCTCGGCTCGTGCAATAATAAACTATTCAACAGATAAGAATTTACAATCAACAACTAAAGTGACTGTCTCGAACTATGTTACAGACATCATAATCGACAGTTACAAGGGAGTTAAAGACGCAAGCTATCCACTCCCTAATTGTACAGCTTTAAAAGATCGAAGAGCCGATTATTCATATATCTCGGGAATTCCTTGGGCAACTACTCCCAAAGGTTTTTTGACTATATTATTAGTAACTGAGGCTGTTGTTCTGGGACCTTGTTTAATATATCTTGCTACTATATAAATATTTGTAGGGCTATTGAGTAGAAATTAATAAATCATCTTTAATATAAAGTTTAGTAATATTTTTATGAAGTATAGTATTAAATTATTGTCAATGTTTTCTATAATATTGGCAATGTGTGTCAGTCTTTCATCATGCAGTGACGATGATGAATTGGGTGTTGTTGCAGGGAAAATATTTTCAGCTTCATCTAGTAGTGGAGGCGGTGATGGTGATAATGAGCATCGCGAACAGAACAGTGAGACAATGACTTTTAAGAACAATGGAACTGTTATTTATAATTTATATGTAAGTGAAGTGTGGTGGGGACCTGACGGCTCAGGCGATCGAAATTGGAGTACAGAACGCAAGGGTACCTATACTGTAAAAGGAAATACCATTGAGGTATCTGGAATATCATCGTCTTCTGTCGGTGGTTGGAGTTGGAAAATCAGTGGTAAATATACATATGTCGATTCGGATGGCGGCAAACTGATACCTGCATTCAGTAATGGCCATACGTTTCATGCAGAATAACTTCTTATAATCAAGAGTAATAATCACCTGAACCTGAATTATAAGAAAAACATTTAACTCTGTGATATATTTACGAAGAAAGTCTAAACAAGCCCCCTTTTATTATAGAACAATATTAAAATGTATAACAGAACTATTATTATAAGTTCAGAAATTATTTAATTATGAAACTAACTTACTTATATAAATTCCTTTATTTGGGAATAATCGGAATTTCACTTTTTGCAGTACAATCTTGTAGTAGTGATGACAATGAAGAGGCACTTGAACCCACTCAAGTTAATGGGCATGAGGTTGTAGATCTTGGCCTTTCGGTAAAATGGGCAACCTGCAATATTGGTGCAGCTACCCCAACCGAATGTGGCAACTACTATGCTTGGGGTGAAACAACAACAAAGAACAATTACTATTGGGAGACCTACAAATGGTGTAACGGTGATAATGAGTCATTGACCAAATATTGCAATACCGACGGACTTACAGTCCTTAGCTCATCTGATGATGTAGCTACAGTAAAATGGGGTAACAAATGGCGCACTCCCACAAAAAAAGAGTACGAAGAGCTTTTTAGGAGATGTGAAGTAGAGTGGACCAAAAAGGATAATGTTAACGGTTGTTTAGTTACAGGTCCCTCGGGTAAAAGTATATTCTTACCGGCAGCAGGCTTCCGCAGTCTAACCGACCTACGACGCAATGGCACTTATGGCCCTTACCTTACTGCGACATTGTACTCAAATGGTGATCAGGATTGTGCATATATATTCACATTCGAGCAGAATAAGAGTATCAAAGAAGAATGGGGTATATTTTGGGGACTACGTTGCTTTGGCTTCCCTGTTCGAGCCGTATGTAAACAATAAAGCACTTTAAATAATCTTATTCAGACTATTAGATACATATTACAATTAGAAATTATCTATCTGAAACAAATTTTAAATAAGTAAAAAATAATTTATAGAATTATGAAGCAAGCAAAGTTTCTAGGAATGTTTATTGTTGCATTAACAATGTGTGTCAGCTTCTTATCATGCAGTAGCGACGATGACGATGAGGGTGCTGTGTATTCATCAGTAACAACAGGTACTTGGTATTTGGTATCCTGGGATGGAAACTCTTGCGATTGGGGAGAGTATCTGAGATTCTCGGGAAAGACAATGTATTGGAACAATAGAATGGGAGGAGAGAATACAAAATACACATTTAAGAATACCTCTACCGGCTTTTATTGTTATTCCGAGGATGATGGTGATTATACATTTATTGTATCAAGCCTTAGCTCAAATAGGATGATTACGCTCTCGGATGATAATATCTTAAGAGAATGGCGAAGATGATAACTCAGTTGAAGTAACCTCGACTCTAAACTTTTATCAGATACCAATAAATCTAAAACCTAAAAACATCTTAATATAAATATAGTCGGGCCATTAGACCCGACTATATTTATAACTATAAAAGAAAGTTTAATAGGTCGTAAAAATGTTCTTAGTATGAGTTGGCACGTCTTTTGGCAATCTCATATATCTCAGCTATTTTATTTCTAATAATCTGCATGTGTTCGGGCCTTTTGCTGTACTGTGTGGTTGTG
>JAGCKB010000250.1 GCA_017647725.1 Bacteroidaceae bacterium | reverse complement strand
CGCGAGCTTGTGGTACGACTACTTGGGTTTGTTGGAATACTTCAACCTCGACACACACAATGCCAAGTATATATGCCCCGATAACCTCAAGCGTGAACACGACAGGCTGATGCACCGCAAGGAGGCAATATTGGCACGCATACGTGCCGAGGCACAGCGAAAGCGTGATGCTGAAGAACTCAAGCGCAATGCTAAGGCGATAGCCAAATATAAGGAGCTTAAAGGGTGCTACCTCGGCATCGTACTTAAGCAGGGTAAGCTTCGCGCTTCGGTACTACCCGATGTAGAGGCATTTATACAGGAGGGTGAGGCTATGCGCCACTGCGTATTCACGAATGGGTACTACAAACGCAAGGACTGCCTAATATTCTCGGTGCGCGACAATCGCGATAAGCGGGTAGCAACGGTGGAGTTAGACCTCAAGACATTTAAGGTGGTGCAATGCCGAGGCAAGGCCAACAGCCAACCAAAGGAATACAACGAGATATTTAAGATGTTCCAAGCAGGAGCAACAAAGATACAACAAGCACAACAACAATCAAAGCGAGTTAATTATGAAACTAAACGACTACCAGGAAAAAGCGATGACCACTTGTTTGGCATCGTGCAAGAATGAAGTGTATGCTATCAATGGCTTACAGGCAGAGGTTGGCGAGATTGCCGATAAGATTGCTAAGTGGGTGCGTAAGGGCATCTGCAGGATCGACAACAATCACCTTGTGTTCAACACATCAGATGAGGAAGTTGTGAACGAATACCAAGAGGAGCTTGCCAAGGAGGTGGGTGACTGCTTGTGGTTTATCGCACTTTGCTCACGACAGCTTGGCTATACTCTTGAGGAGGTTGCACAAATGAACATTGACAAGCTGCGCGACCGAGCTACGCGCAACGTAATAATAGGCGAGGGGGATAACCGATGACACACCGAGAATTTTTCAACTTCGTGGTCAAGATGCGCAAGGCGCAGAAGGATTACGAGAAACTCCAATCAACACGACACAGGATGTTTAAGGCCGACTATGAACGTATCGTAGATCAAGAGATAGAGCGTGTTGAACGTATTAAGCAACAACAAGCAGACAATCAACAACAACAGTTACTATGACACTATCTGACAGCACCAGCAATCTTCCTATAGACTATAGCAACCCTCTTGTACGCCACCTCAAGGCAGAGGAGTTGTACCACCATACAGCGCGACAGTATCACGCACCTCGCGACTATCGCAACCCGACGAAACGAGAGGAGCAACTGAATAAAGAAGCGGTATATATGCTAACCATTATCGCTGCCCTCGACTACTTCATCTACGACCTCATAGACGAGATAACCGAGGCTGGTAAGTATAGACAGTTAGCCAAGCGTAATATCAATCGAGCAAATGACATCATCCGCAATGCACACGACAACTTCTACCGTAGATTGATGCGAGTAGATATCCAGGATGGTTGCAAGCAATACAATCACGCTATGGAGGTAGTCTATAAGGTGGTGAATGATTGTGTGGCTCTCGAAGCACCAGAGAGAGCATATAACATTATCGTGGCGATGTGTAGGATACAATCGGAGCAATGCGATAAGCTGGGCGAGAGGTATTACTTTGCGCCAGCAAAGGACATTGCCAAGATACCATCAATGCTCGATTGCCTCGGTATCACGGACTACCACCTCGACAATATCATCTATCAACGCATTAGGAAGATTAACTTTAAGTAACTATGGCAACACTAAAGATTAGCGACCTATCCGTAGGGGATTATGTATGTTACTGTGACAGGGTGTACAAAGTCTATAGCATCGAAGAGTCAGGGCTTGTGAGAGCTAACAACAACAGTTATTCTTGCCCTCACATTATGAAGCATATCGACTACATCGACCCCATCCCCATCACGACAGAGATACTGGAGGCGAATGGGTTTGTAAAGAATGGCGAGTACAACGAATGGAGTACAGGGAATTGGGATGACATACCTTTTATCGGCATTTCGATCAGTCGCCAATCTATGAGAATCAAGAACCTCGGCACTGACATTTTCCTTGAAAACAAAGTAGTATATGTTCATCAGCTTCAGCACGCCCTGAGGCTTGCAGGGGTAGACAAAGAAATTAACTTATAAGATAAGTAACTATCAACAACTTAAAACTAAACACTATGGACCTTAACACTGGAATTATGGGCTATCCGCTCAACAAAAGTATTAACGATTTGCAGAGCAAGGCAGACGCTATCAAGTATGCTATCGAGTTTACTGAAATTGTAGAACTTCACGGCTCGAATAGAGTAAACTACGATGCTGCACAAGAGTTGTTCGACTTTATCTGTAAGAATGTAAACCTCCCCGATGTAAGGCCTAACCCAGCCGATGGCTTGGTGGAGTTCGCAAAGGAGTATATCGAGAAGTTGGCAAAGGACAAATAAGTGAATATATGAGTACCTACGACAACTACGGCTACGCCATTGTTAGGAGTTCAATGGATAAGCTTGCAGCTGCACTAAGATTGGCGATAGGCGCATTTGCCGACTTCGTTCGGGTTGTGCCTCGCCAACAGGTGCAACGCCTACCACAGCGCAGAACAATAGGCAAAGAGCACCGTGGCTATGCCAAAAGCAGATTAAGAATACATCAACGTAGAGGATAGAGTTATGACAATCGAAACAAAGTACAACATCGGGGATGAGGTGTGGGCTATCGTAGATAACGAAGTTCAATGCAATCGAATAGGTGGTATTAAGGTGCAAACTGATGCAGTGATGTCAAGGCAGGATGTATCAGGTGTAATTATCCCGATACGCATTAAATACTACTTGTGGGATGGAAATTGGGTGGATGAGCATAAGGTTTTCTCCACCAAAGAAGAATTGCTAAAGAGTTTGTAGTTATGAAATTCAATAGTCAGATATGCACCACCAAAGAGCAGTCGGAGCGATTGCTTGCTTTGGGTTTGAAGAAGGAGACTGCGGATATGTATTATCTGGATTATGGTCCTATAGGTTTAATTCCTCAAATAAAAGATATAAAAACAATCTTAGAAGAAGATGATATTCCTGCTTGGTCGCTTCATAGGTTGATTGAGATGCTTCCAAAAGAAATGTTTCATCAAGCAAAACAGTGGCATTTATTTTTAAGTCTTTGTTATGAAGATGCTATTTCCTATGAAGAATGTGATTCTTCACAACCTTGTTACTTACATTTTTGTAGCTCAGATAACATCTATGATAACATAATAGAAACCATTGAGTGGCTAATAGGAGAAGGTTATTTTAACAAAGATTATTTGGAGGAGTAGTTATGTGGCAAGCGTTGATAAACTTTTTCAAGGGACTAATAGCATCAATACTCTGTCGATGTCCGAGATGTTGGCATTCACTCGCTTGTCAAAGGCATTGGGTTGGAAATATAGAAGGTTATGGGAATTATTATTGTCCCCAATGTAATAATGTAACAGAAAAAACATATAAGGAGTATGAAGATGTACACCAATAGCAAGCAGACCGCTAAGCTGATAGAGCTGGGGTTTGAGCCAAGCACACGCGTACCTTTTGAGGTTGCGAATGATGAGTTAGGATATACCTACTCCATTGGCGAGTTGATTGAGATGCTGCCAGAGAACGTATCGCAGAGAATCCGTTATGTGGCCACCAAGCGAGCGTGGGTAGTCGATGCTGATGTGTTAGGCAAAGATGGCAGATGTTATCGTGGATGCTACCATAGAGAGCTTATCGAGGCTCTCTATGTGACGATTATCAAACTTAAAGAGGAGGGAGTGATATGAAAAGACTACTCATAATACTTATTGCTTTATGGGGGGTGTCTTGCAATAGTGCGATACACGAAACAGAGTATGAAGTAAAGTTCACGGATGGAACGACTACTACGGTTGTCGGGTATTCAGTTACTACGATTAAAAATCATTATGAAGTAAAATCTGTGTACAACAACAGTATATTCGACAAGAGTAATGTCGTGGGGATATACCCAAAGGAGGTAGGTTATATTTGGAATCCAATAAATAAATAATTATGATACACGAAGAAATCTGCACCTACGAGGTGTGCAAGTTAGCAAAGGAGAAGGGGTTTGATGTTCCTACGCACTACGCATATAATGAGAATTGCCAAAAGGCAATGTATATGGAGTTGTGCTTGAATCGAAACACAAAAGATAGCCATTCTATATCTGCTCCCACCCAGAGCCTACTGCAACGATGGTTGCGAGAGGAAAAGGGCTACTATGTATATCCTTTCTTCGACGATGTTCAGTTAAAGTGGGATTGGGTTTGTAAAGAAAAGACAGGAGAGTGGATACCGCTTATAGGTCATGATTTCCATTTATTCGCTACTTACGAACTCGCCCTCGAAGATGCCCTAAAATACGCACTTGAAAAATTGGTATAGTTATGCACGACAGATACATTGACTTTACTTTCGACTTTGGTTTGTGTCGTTGTAAGTTAAGCGATATGCCGAAAGATATGATGTTGGCGTGGACACTTTTGCCCATACCACAAGAATTGAAATATAGACCTTATATGTTTTTTTAGTATGAATGAGGAATTACAACAATTAGAAAAAGACTTGGTAGAGGTCTTTAAGAAACACGACATAGAAATTAGCGAGGGGAGTCTTGACTTGAAAACTAAACCGTTCTACCGCAAGGGAGATAATTCCATTGTGCAACCTATGGAGATAACCTTTGAAAGACTACTTGCCTATCCAAAAAAGAGAATTGATGGAACTTACGAAGATATATTTGTATAGTTATGAGCGAATTCATAGAAGCAGTGCGAATATTGAGCCAAACCGCAAGAGAACGCCAAGAGGAATATGATAAAATCCGCAAAGAGTTGTTCAAAGAAGTATGCGAGCAGCAAGTTAGCGCAAGCACAGTGTTACGCCTGCACGATGGAACAATATACAGTCCCGGCGATGCTTGCCCCGTATGCGGTGGCGAAATGGTGATTGAGAAGATTCAGATGCAAGAGCGATATATGATGCGCTTTTGCCACAGATGCGGAACAACCATCAAGACACCATTTACGAATATAGAGGTACATACACCATTTTAACATTGAGGAATATGACTGACAACTTACGACGATTAGCAGAAACAATAGCCAAACTGCATAAGGCAGAGTGGGAGCTGATCTCGCTACGTCACGATCTGCAACGACAATATGAAGCGTTGGAACGACAGGAGGCTTCGGCGCTCGAGCTCGATATCCCCGAAGAAGAGATACTCGCTACGCTCGTGAAGAACTTCCCGGTAGATGTAAACAACACACCCGGGCGCAGCACGGTGACAATACACAACATCTCAATATCAAAGCCAACAGCCACCGAAGCACTCGTCTTGATGTACAAAGTGCTCAAGCTCCGAGGCGCATTATAACCGCACAATCGCACGACACAACCTGTCGTGCTTTTGTGTTTGAGGGAGGGGGATTATAGGGGGTGGGAGTAACAACATATAATCAAGCATTAAATATAATCTATGTTAGCATATAATAGTAAGACATCTAAGCGTAATATAATGCTTAAAAGACCAGATATAATAGTAGCAATAGACCCCGATGCAGAGAAAAATGGTGTGGCAACATTACACACACATAACAGACATATATCTGCACAATCGCTAACATTTGCCTGCACCTTAGACTACCTACGTTACATACAACGACAAGCCGAGGTGACGCAGCAGCACCTAATCGTAGTCATAGAAGCAGGGTGGATTAACAAGGGGAATTGGCACTTGATACAGGCAGAGAGTAACGCGCGTGCAGCAGCGAAAGGCAACAGCGTAGGGCGCAACCACGAAACAGGGCGCAAGCTCGTGGAGATGTGCGAGCATTGGGGAATATCGCACGACATAATCAAGCCTCTGGTACTACGTGTCAAAGGTCGCAACATCTGGAAAGGTAAGGATGGCAAGATAACACACGAGGAGTTAGCTGCGTTTACAGGTATTACCGGGCGCACCAATCAAGAGGAGCGCGATGCTATGCTCATAGCGTGGAACTATGCCAACCTCCCACTTTCGAAAAAATTAAGAACTAAATAAAGCGTTTGCTTAACATTGAGCACAGTAAACGTCATAAATTAAAACATTTTGCTTTATTTTTGCACTTGAACAGATAAAATACTGCGAAAATGAACACTATTTCTGCAAAATTAACGCAAATTAAGGTGAACGGCGAGAATCCTCGCTCCATCACCAACGACAAGCTCAACAAGCTGGTAAATTCTATCCTTGTATTTCCCAAGATGCTTTCTATACGACCTATCGTGGTCGATGACAAGATGGTGGCCCTCGGAGGCAATATGCGCCTCAATGCTCTTAAGATTATCGTCAAGATGTCGCCAGAGGAGTTGGGAACACGCCTTGCCACTATTCCCGACTACTTGAAGAAGAGTGCTGGAGAGCGTGAGAATATTGCACGACATTGGGAGGCGTGGCTTAAGTCGCCTGTGGTGGAGATTATCAAGGCTTCAGAGCTTACCGAGGACGAGCGCAAGCAGTTTATCATCAAGGATAATGTATCATTCGGTACTTGGGACTATGATGCTCTTGCCAATGGTTGGGATGAGTCATCCCTCGGTGACTGGGGTATGGATGTGTGGCAGATGCAGCCTACATCGTTCTCGCAGCCTGTAGCGACAGCGCCTACGACCTACCCATCAGCGCCAGCAGCAAGCGAGGTGGATGGCGAGGTTGTATTTGAGAGCGCATTGCCTGCAGAGTTGCAGGGCGTAGACCTAACGCCTGCCGAGCTGCCAAAGATACAGGGCGATGACCAAACCGCCGTAGAACGCGTTATCATCGTATTCCCCAAAGATAAAGAGCCCATTATGGCGCAGATGCTCGGTCTCGGTTCTATCGATAAGGTTGTGTATAAGATTGAGGAGCTTATTGCAGAGTAATGACCTACAACGAGTACATACGCTACCACCTCGGCGGAGATGCCGGGGTAGAAGAGCGAATGATTGCTTCCCTCTCGGCATACTATAAGTTGTCGAGATGGGATAGCTTTCGTTTGGCGTATTACTACACCACAACCTATCATATTCCAAGTGCGCTAAAGCTATTGCGCGACCACAACACGCCAAAGAGCGAACTCAAGTTTAGGACTGACCGCCGTTATGTCCGCATCGGCGACACCTTCACTCGTTTAATGGCGCAGCTATCCCCCAAATTGCTTGAGCAGCTCGACCGGGCAACCACCACGACAGAGCAATACAATATCGTGTCGGGTTGGTACTTCTTCGGGCGTTACGCAGCTTTCCTGTTCCTTGAGGTATGGGCAAAGTTGAGCGGCAAGCAAATAAGCGATGACCTCGCACTTAAATTTGAACCCGAGGAAAACTATACAAAGGGGGCAGAGATAATTGCGCAGACGCAAGATAAAGCAGCGCTAACGGCATTTATAGAGAGAGCCAAGACAGATACCTGCGACAATGTGTTTTCGCTTGAAACAAGCCTTTGCGCCGTAGCCAAACTCAAGAAGGGTACACGATGGAATGGCTACTACACCGAGCGCCTGTTGAGCGACATAGCCGGGAGCGAGTGGGAAAATATAATTGTTAGCTTATTGTGACAACGTGTGTATTCATAACAGGAACAAATGCCGTAGGCAAGTCAAGCGTGGCGAGAGCAATAATGGATCGCTGCGGCGGTATTTCCGCCGAGCGTGATATGGTGACATATCTCGCAGATGGCGTAACCTGTCTTGCGGGGCGTTACTTGGGTTGTAAGTATGGAGGTGTTGATAGGATAACCAATGCCAAGGGGTCAAGTTGTACTTCGGAACTTGCCAATGTTGTAGAACGAGGTTTGTCTGAGCGCAAGGTGATATTCTGCGAAGGCTCGTTTATGAATACCTTTGGGCTAAACTTGACTAACGCCATGTTCAAGGCTGATAAGCATCTTATAGTTATGCTCTACGCCGATGCAAGGACACTATGGGATAGGCTCAATGGAAGAAGCGGGGGAAAGAATGGCAAGGGTCGGGATTTCCCCAAGGTTATGCAGCGTCAAAAGCAATGTGCTATAGCAGCGCAGAAATGGCACGAGATAGGCGTGAAGGTATTGCAGATAAACACAGCAGAAAACAACTCGGAACAAATTGTGGATACAATATATGGAGCATTGGCGAAACTATAACCACATCACCGACGATAAGGTGCTCAAAGATATTTGCTACAATTGTGGCAGCGCTTCTGTGAAAAGCACATATCCGTTTTTTCGCAGGGCAATGTACTATGGCAAGTGGTTGTGCGAGCTTTACGGCGATAAGGGCTTCTATTTCGCTACCGTAGCCCGTAATCACATTAGGTTGATAGCTATTGCGGTGCGTAAGGAGCATCGGGGACAGGGACTAGGCAAGAAGATACTTTTTAGACTTCTGCAAAGGCTTTCAGGGGCAGGTTTGGACACGCTTACCTTTCGCACCCCAATGAACGAAGAGGCACAGCATTTTTGGCTAAAGCAAGGAGCCAAGATAATGGATGTAAAGGGCAATGACTACGAAATGCAAATTAAGATAATCAAAACAGAATAGCTATGGCATACTATCAGAGTCCACGATGGACAAACGAGATTGCAGATTGCTCAATGCCGATGACATTCGACACATATAGCAACTGCTCATTTGGCTGCCTCTATTGCTTTGCGCAGTTTCAGCGAGGTATTGGCGGAGCAAAGGAGAGCTACCTCCACAAAGATGTGAAGAATGTGTCTGTGGATAAGATTAAGCGTATGTTCACCGACCCGGATAAGTACGCCGGTCAGTTCGCACCCTACATCAAGGCACGCAAGGTGATGCAGTGGGGAGGAATGAGCGACGAGTTTGATGGCTTCGAGAAACAGCGAGGCAAGACACTTGAGTTGATGCGCTTCTTCAAGGAGATAGACTATCCGCTATGCTTCTCAACGAAGGCTGCGTGGTTTACCGAAGATGACCGCTATATGTCGCTCATCGAGGGACAGAAGAATTGGAATTTCAAGTTCTCAATCATCACGCTCGACGAGGCGAAGGCAAAGCGCATCGAGAAGGGCGTGCCAACACCCGAGCAACGCCTTGAGGCTATACGCCGTATTGCTGAGGCTGGGGCTGGCGGAGCTACATTGCGCCTACGACCATTCATCATCGGCATATCGACACCCACATATCTCGACCTTATCACCGAGGCACACAAGCGTGGTGCTACGGCAATGAGTACAGAGTTTTTCTGTGTGGAGCAGCGTAGCCCAACACTCAAGGCGTTTATGCCCGAGATTAACGAGCTTGCGGGCTTCGATGTTATGGAGTTCTACAAGAAGTACAGCGTATCGACAGGCTACCTACGCCTCAATCGCAAGGTCAAAGAGCCATTTATGCGCAATATGAAAGCCAAGTGCGACGAGCTGGGTATGCGCTTCTATGTTAGTGATGCTCACTTCAAGGAGCTGTGCTGCAACGGCTCGTGTTGCGGCTTGCCCGCCGATTGGAACTATTCACGTGGTCAATGGTGCGAAGCATTGCAGATTGCTAAGAATAATCCCGAGGGTATCGTGACATTTGACGATGTGTGCAAGGATATCAATGCCCTTGTGTCGCAGTTTGAGTGGCGACAGGCTTCCGGGTATAACTGCAACAGTAGTGAGAAACGAGCCAAGTTTGAAGGTATGACGATGGCCGACTATATGCGCTACCTGTGGAACAACCCGCAGAACGGGCAGAGTCCATACAAGCTCTTTGAGGGTGCGCTCGTACCTGCGGGCAAGGACACCAACGGCAATATCATTTACAAGTTTAACGGAGCACGATTCTAATGCCAAGAGACAAGGGAAAAACAAACAAAGATTACAGGCGCGAGGCGGAATATCGCAGGGTAATCGTGGCGGAATTATACCGCCACGGCTACTCCTATCGTGAGATACGTGAGGAGGCGATGAATAGGCTCGGCATTGCCAAATACTCGCTTAAAACTGTCCACGATGATATTAAGGCACTCCTCGCCGAGTGGAGAGAGATGCGCCAGCTTGACATAGACGAGCTTCAGCAGTTGGAGTTGCAGCGCATCGAGGAAACAATCAAGGAGGCGTGGGCTGCGTGGGAGAAGTCAAAGACCGACTACGACAAGAAGCGCAGCAAGCAGTTTGGTGTGCCAGCAGCAAAGGGCGAGGGTGGCAATGGTGATAATAGCATCGAGACCACAGCCCTTGAGCAGAGCAAGGAGGAGATAGTACAGAGTGGCGATGTGCGCTACCTCGACATCATACACAAGGTGAGTGTTGAGCGTCGCAAGATACTCGGACTATACGCTCCCGAGAAGCGCGAGATAACAGGTAAGGATGGCAAGGAGCTAACACCGCAATTTAAGGTTGAAATCATAGACCGCAGAGAGCAGGTAGAGAGTGACGACGATACAGACGACGAGAGTCTACGCCGAAATCCAATCGGCTTTAATAGATAGGGGCTACAACACCGTTAGCCTACAAGGTAGCAGCCGAAGCAGCAAGACGTACAACACGCTGATTTGGCTGATTATCTATTGTCTATCGTATCGTTATACACGCTTGAGCATCGTGCGCGCTACGCTACCAGCAATCAAAGGCTCAGTATTCGTGGACTTCAAGGACATACTCCTAAAGATGGGCGTGTGGGATGACAAGGCACACAACAAAAGCGAGATGACCTACCGCTTCGCCAATGGCTCGTGGGTGGAGTTCTTCTCGACAGATAACGAGCAGAAGTTCCGAGGTCGTAAGCGTGACATCCTCTTCGTGAACGAGGCTAATGAGCTGTCGTTCATCGAGTGGCAGCAGCTCAAGATGCGTACCACGAAGTACACCATCCTCGACTACAACCCATCGTTCAGCGACGAGCACTGGATATGCTCGGTAAATGCAGATCCCCGCACGTATCACTTCATATCGACATACAAGGATAACCCATTCCTTGAGCAGAGCATCGTGGAGGAGATTGAGAGCCTCAAGCACAAGAATAAGTCATTGTGGCAGGTGTATGGTCTTGGACTGCAGGCTGTCGTCGAGGGCTTGATATTCAAAGATGTGGTGCTCGTAGATGATATCCCTGCTTATGTGCGCAAGCGCTGGCGAGGTATGGACTTCGGTTATTCCAATGACCCTACAGCTATTGTCACCGTAGGTGTGGATGGTGATAACCTCTACATAGACGAGGTTGCATACAATACGCAGATGCTTTCAGGAGACATCATACGCACACTCAAAGCACAGGAGGAGCAATTAGAGGTTGTCGCTGAGAGTGCCGACCCGCGACTGATGCAAGAAATATATCGTGCCGGTATCAACATACACCCTGTGAAGAAATTTAGCGGCTCGGTGAATGCCGGCATACAGAAGATGTTGCAGTACAAATTGCACATCACCAAGCGCAGCACCAACATCATCAAGGAGCAGAAGAACTACACCTACCGCCAAGACAAGGAGGGCAAGTGGCTCAACGAGCCGATAGATGCGTATAATCACGCGATGGACGCCGTGCGCTATGTCGTTATGCAGAAGCTCCTCGGTGGCGAGCGCAAGCCCCTCGACAAGCGCAAGATAGCAAGTATGGCATATTAACCCAAAAAAACAAAGCAATATGAGAGGAAAGACACTCGAACAAATCTTTGAGGAAGGGCGACCCGCAGACCACATTATCGCCGACCTCAAGCGCAAAACAATCATCTTGCCATCGTGGAGCGAGAAGCTCGTTAAGGAGTACGAGCCGAGCAAGCACCCCGTAATGGATAAAGCGCAGTACCCAGACCGCACCGAGGATGGCGTGGTACACAAGGTATCACGCATCGCATTCAACACGCAGAAACTCGTCGTAAAGCGTATGGCCGGACTATGCTACGGCATACCCGTCAATATTAACTTTATGCCCGACGATAACGATACCAAGCAGAAGGAGGTAGCGACATACTTGCGTACTATCTTCGAGCGCACACGCATCAACAGCGTGAACATCGAGCGCGCCAAGCAGCTATTCGCGTCGTGCGAGGTGTTTACGCTATGGTATGGCGTGAAGCAACCCACGAAGGAATATGGCTTTGATAGCGATATCAAGTTGCGTTGTCGCACATTCTCGCCGATGAATGGCGACGAGCTATATCCGCTATTCGATGCGTATGGCGACCTCACAGCATTTTCTATCAGCTACACGGAAACAACAACACTCGGCACAGTGGAGTATTTCGACACATACACCGCAGATAAGCACTATCGCTGGGTAAACGAGGGTAGCGGCTTTGTCGAGGACGATGTAGAGGAGATAAGCACAGGTAAGATACCGGGCGTATATGTGTGGCGACCCGAGGCACTATGGGAGGATACATCACCGCTGGTGTATGAACGCGAGTGGAAGTTGTCGCGCAACGGCAACTACCTCGACAAGAACAACAAGCCTATCGTAACGGTATGTTGTGACGAGAAGGTTGAGTTTGGCAAGGAGGAGGACGAGGAGACAAGAAGCATCGTGCAGCTCCCTGCTAACGGCAAGATGGAATATGTCACTTGGCAGCAGGCTGTGGATAACCTCAAGTTCCACGACAGCACTCTCAAGAGCTCAATATTCGAGCAGTTGCAGATACCTAATTGGAGCTACGAGGATATGAAGGCGGTGCAGACATCGGGCGAGGGCTTGAAGCAGTTGTTTATTGATGCACATCTCAAAGTCAAAGAGGAGAGCGGTCGCCTTATCGAAATGCACGACCGTGAGGTGAATGTTGTCAAGTCGTTCCTCAAGGTTATGCTCGATGGTAAGGGCTACGATGAAGCTATCGACGCACTCAAGTTCTATGTCGAGATTACGCCATACATCATCAATGACGAGAAGGAGCATATTAGCAATCTTATGCTCGCAAACGGCAACAAACCTATTATGTCACACCGCGAGAGTGTGGCGCTCGGAGGTTACAGCCCCGATGTAGATAAGACGATGCGGGAGATTGCCGAGGACAACATCAACGATGTATTTGCACAGTAAATAAGCATATATGGCACGATTGGATAAGTGGGAGAAGGAGCATATTAAGCACATTGCCAAGTACGAGGAGCAGGTGCGACAGATATACGCCACGGCGATAGTCGAGGCGACGAAGATAGGACAGATGGCGACATTTGACCCAAGCCGTCCGTTCTCGTTCGCCGACTTCCCACTTACTAATAAGCTGATGTCGGATTTGCAGAAGCGAATGGCCGCCGACATCGAGGCGGTCATCACAAAGGGCGTAGATACGGAGTGGGACTTGTCGGACGCCAAAGCTAAGGAACTCGTTGAAAGCCTTTATGGAGACGTTGAGAGCGAGTTAATGGAGCTGCGCAAGCGTGCGTACCTCTCGGCACGAGATAAGGCGCGAGAAGCCTTCAAAACACGCAAAGAACTGGGATTGTCGTTGAGCGACCGCGTGTGGCGTTATACGGGACAGTTCAAGGAGGAGATAGAAATGGCACTCGATATGGGATTGCTCGAAGGCAAGAGTGCTGACGAGCTGAGCCGTGAGGTGCGCAAATATCTCAACAACCCCGATATGCTATTCCGCAGGGTGCGCGACAAGCGAGGTATGCTACACCTCTCGCAACGCGCCAAGGCATACCACCCCGGACAGGGCGTATATCGCTCGTCGTACAAGAACGCACGACGACTTACCGCGACAGAAACCAATATGGCATATCGCTCGGCAGACTACGAACATCGCCAAGCTCTCGACTTCGTTGTAGGCATCAAGATACAGCTATCTAACAACCATACGCTAAATGGCGAGCCGTTCGTGGATATATGCGACCACCTCGCGGGCAACTACCCCAAGGATTTCAAGTTCGTAGGGTGGCATCCCCTGTGCCGATGCTTCACGACAACGATACTCAAGACACAGGCAGAGATTGACGAGGACACGGTGCGCATCTTACAGGGCAAAGCACCGAAGCCCGCGAGCAGTAGTAAAAACTATGTGGGCGACACCCCCGACCAATTCAAGGCGTGGTGTAGGCTCAATGCTGGGCGTGTGGAGCGCGCCAAGAGCTTGCCCTACTTCATTCGTGACAACCAAGAGTATTACGATGCTGCATTCAAGAAGAAGGCCCTCACGCCTCTTGAACTTGCCGAGCAGCGCCGTGCACAGCGAACACCCGAGCAAGCGCAGGCGATTAGGGATAGATGGGAAAAGAGGCGAATATTTTACGGCAATTATAGCCCCGAACAACTTGCTCGCTTCAAGGAAATAGAAGTAAATCTCGGTATTAAACGAGGAATGCCAATGAGCGTAGGTAAAGCTGACGAGCAGAGTGCTAATCCTAATTATGGCAAAGACTATCAGTACTCTATCAATTGTCAAACGTGCGCTCCAGCGTATATGCTCCGTAGGGCAGGTTTCGATGTGTATGCTAAAGGCAAGACGCCGGGTTCGCTATCTGATTGGATATCTCGAGGACACTCGTTTGATATATGGGAAAATGCCAATGGCTCGCCAGCAATACCAACGCGATATAACGACTGGATGGCGCAGCGCGGGTATAAACAAATGACTCCTCAAAGGTATAAACAATTCTTTGAGGAGTCGTGTAAGGATAGTGGAACGTATGTTGTCACTATTAAATGGAAAGGTGGCCAGGGAGCGCACGCTACAATTATTGAACGCTTTGACGATGGCAGTCTTTGGTATGTCGAGCCTCAGTCGTACAACACTTCAAGAGGTGTGCTGCGAGATATTATGGAGCTATGCAATAATGGTGCAGCATCAGTAGTTGGGTCACGAGGTGTTATGCGTGTAGATGATAAGCTATTTAAGCTCGCTTACCTATCAATCTTTGAGAAGTATTGAACCTAAGCGGAGCGCCTCAAAGCCTGTAACTACATCAACCGACTTGCCGTCGTATAAGTAATAAAACGGAAAGCCTGTTTCAATATCTTCGGGGAATCGGTACAAGTACGCTTGTTTGTCCTTATATATTCCGATGTAATCTATGCTGTCGCCGTAGGCTTCAATGAGCTCGGCGGCAGCTTTTTTTACTTGAATAGGAATGTTCGCCATACTCTAACTTATTACACGCTACAATTAGCGCAAAGTTACTAATTTTTCTTGACTTTACGCGCCTTGCGGTACATTATTTCTTTGGTTATGACGCAGTGCTTGGTTATCTTGTACTCGCCATAGCCGAGGCTATCGTTCCACAGCGTTTCGAGCTTACACCCGATTTGCTCGGGTGTAAATAGCTCGTATATCGCCGCCAGCGAGCCGAAGTACCATACCTTGCGGCCATTTGTCTTGCGGAAGAACTCCACGATAATCAGTGTGGAGGTGGGGAGGTTGTTGTTCATAATCTCTTATCTATTTCTTTTTTCACATCATCAATATTGTCCGAAGCAATTATCTCGCTTGCATACATCCTCCCTTCTTGAATAGGTAGAATGATGCTGTATCGGCCAAACTTTGCAGATGGCTCAAACCATATCTCAAAGCCTTTATAATCTATTATTCCCATATCTACCTGTTTTGGGCCCGTTCTTTAATCTCCTCAATAGTGTAGTTAGCATTGATGCGTTTGATGCCACGAGCGACATCCTCGCCCCAATAGTCAAGGATGAGCTTGATAGCCTCCTCGTCACCATCCCAATTGTACATATACTCGTGGTTGTTGCACTCGTAGAAGTACACCTCTTGCGGGTCGCACTCGGCCACGATGCGTTTCCTCACACCTGCGTAGTACGCTTCAAGTGCCTCGATGCCCTCGTGTGTGCCGTAGAGGCTATAGCCTACGCGGTAAAGCTTCTTATCCTCGAGATGCTTGTCTTTGATTTGTCGCTTGAATTGCTCCATATCGAATGCCCAGAAGTAGTCGCCAGCAGGTGGCTGGTCGTCATACTTGAGCTTGTGGTACAGAGCAACGGTCTTTGGTTGCTCGATTACAATGTGACCCTCCATATCCCAATCAAGGTGGTACGCCACGCCATTTGCTATTCTTGTTTCGATGTTCATAGTGTTGTTGTGTTGGTTGTTAAAAGTTTGCTTTGAGTTTGAGTTGGCGCAGCACTTCTTTGAGTTCGCTATCGGTATAGGTGGCTGCAACCTCTTTCGATACGCAGTTGTGGTTGGCGGCTATCTGAACAGCACGCTCCCTGCTGACCTTTGGTGTGCGGTAAAGTGTTCTCATTGTTGTTGCGGTATTAAGGGGCGATTGCTCGCCCCGGGTTGTTATTATTCGTGGCGTAGGATAAATGATTCGAGCGAGGCAAGCTGACGCTTATACTCTGCTAGCAGCATATCTTGGTAAGTGGTAGCCTTAATCACGTAACTGCGGAAGACATCCTCACGACCATTGTAAAGTGTACGGCGGTCAAAGGCGATTTCTGTAGCCTCGTCGTACTGCATCATTTTTACCAACTCAAGGCTTGGGAATATTGTCACATCCTGCGCCTCACCAATCTTGTTACACACTCGGTTGCACAAAGCGTAGGTAGTGTTAAGCGGGTCGTTGTCAGGCAAGTGGTAGCTTTCCCAAATGACAACATAAGCCGAAGGATTGATTTCTGTAGACTCGACATTTGCGATATCCTGCTTTAGGTCGTCGAGAACATCATTGATAGTTTTCATAATGCTATTCTTTTTGGTTGTTGTTATTGTTGTTTTTCAAGGGCAAAATTAGTTTGTTTTTCGCAAATAACAAAATATTTTTGCGACTTTTTTATAAATAATTTGCTTTATAAATAATAAATATTTGCAATAGTGGTAGTTACGCAAACGCCTAAATAATACTATTTATGCTGATTTTTGCGTAGTTTTGCGTAAATCAAATACTTTATTGCAATGAAACAAACGATTATCGACTTGCTCAAAACCAAATTCGAAGGGGTTGACGAGTCAATTTTAAGCCGAATTGCGGATACCAAGGCGGCAAAAGCTGTTAAGACCGAGGATGAGGCAAAGACCTTCGTGGAAGGTGTAACGCTCAATCAACTTTTAAGCTCATACGGCGACATTCGCTCGACAGAGGCTCAGCGCACCGCTGTGACCAACTATGAGAAGAAGCACGGCCTCAAGGACGGCAAAAAGGTCAATGTCGAGGATGACCCTAAAACACTCGGCGACGAGGACGACAACAAAGGCGGCGATGACAAGATGCCAGCGTGGGCGAAGGCTATGATGGAGGAGAACAAGAAGCTCGCAGAGCAGATTGCCAACATCAACACCGAGAAGCGCACGACATCACGCAAGCAGAAGCTCGACGAGGTTATCAACCGACTGCCCGAAAGAGACCGCAAGGGTTATGCTCGCACATCGTACAAGGAGTTGTCGGACGAGGCATTCGACACATTGCTGGAGGAGATTACTGGCGAGGTTGACGAGTTCCTCAAAAATGAAAAGACCACAGGCGCAACCTTCGGTGCTCCTTTCCATCGTACAAGCAGCAACCAGCCGCGCAAAGGCGAGGCAAGCAAGGATGAGGTAGATGCCGTGGTTAAAGGTATGATGTAAAACTAATTAACTATGAGCGTAACAAATCTTAACAAGGAAACAGTTCGCTACGATGACGGCAACGACGCTATTGTCATCGTAAAGGATTTGGGCGACATCCCCGGTGGGCGTTCGCTCGATGTAACAGAGGTTACCGCAGAGGTTATCCGCGCAGGCCACATTCTCATTGTTAGCGACAGCACCAAGGAGGTTAAGCCCCTCGGCGTGTCGGGCGATGCATATGTAGCGAAGCCTTCGGGGTGGTCGTATTGCGGTGTGCTCAAGCACTCTGTTCTCAAGACAGATGCTCGCGCTGCCATCTTGACCATCGGTCAGGTAAACGCAGCAGCAAGTCCCTATCCTGTAACCGCAGACATCAAGAGTGGTCTGCCCCGCATTGAGTTCTTGTACGCATAAAACCAAAGTAAGCTATGAAACAGAGTCTATTTTCACAGATTGTAGAGAAGTTCTTTGCACCCGTAGTGCGAAAGCTCACAGAGGTAATCAACGGCAAGAAGGAGCAGGAGGCATTGCTCTACAAGACGATGCTTGACGAGGAGTATTCTCCCGACCTCAAGTGGGAGTCAACCGAGTTGCAGGGCTCAATCGTTGCGGCCGAGGTTGTATCACTCGACTCAAGCCTTCCCCTCAAGAAGCGCGATGCTATCGCGCAGGCTGCGGGCAAGTTGCCGAAGTTGGGTATCAAGTTCCGCAAGGACGAGAGCGACATCACACAGTTGAACATTATGATTGCGACAGGCGCAACCGAGGAGGTTGTAGCGCGTCGTGTTCTCAACGATGTGCCCCGCGCCATCAATGGCATCGAGCACCGCATTGAGATTATGTTCCAGCAGGCGCTATCTACTGGTTTAGTGCTCGCAGATGCAGAGAGCACCGACACGGGCATTCGAGCTAATTTCGGCTACCTTGATGAGAATACCTTCCATTGCACCGCAGGCGCTTGGGGTACAGGCGCTGAGGAGCCTATCAACGACATTCAGCAGTTGTTCGACAAGGCAGCAGAGAATGGCGAGGGCATCGCCCTTGTGATGTTGTCAAAGGCATATTTCGACATCTTGCGCAGCTCAACTGCCGGCAAGTTGCTCGTTGCGAACAACAACGGTCAGACCGTGGCAAGCATCGACACCCTCGGCAGACCTACACCTGCGCAGATGCTCGAGGCAATGGAGGCAGAGTTCTCAACACCTTTCCGTGTTGTTAACTCGACATTCAAGATTGAGCATAAGGACGGTACTCGCGAGGTAGTTCGTCCTTGGGAGCAGGCAAATGTCGTTGCTTTGACAAGCGAGAAGGTGGGTCGCTTGGTTTATGGCCGCTTGGCAGAGGAGACCAACCCCGTTGCTGATGTTACATACGAGAAGTCGGGCTCGTTTATCCTTGTGTCGAAGTACTCGGATAACGATCCATTGGAGGAGTTTACCTCTGCACAGGCTCTCGTATTGCCCGTTATCGATGGTGGCAACAGCGTTTATGTACTCCACGCAGACGCTGATAACGCAAATTTTAAGTTAGGGCTTACCACCCTTGCGTTCGGTAAGCCCGCAAGCTCTCAGACCATCGACACCCACTACGACGGCGAGGGTAGCATTACCGCATCGACGAGCGTAGAGTGGGCGACAGTAAGAGTATCACGCGACAAGGTAAAGGTAACTGTTACCGAGAACACCGGTGATGCTCGAACAGGCGTAGTAACCATCACTGACGGTACAACCTCGGTTGATGTAACAATCAACCAAGAGTAACCGCAAACTTGTAGATTATGGCCACGATTGTTGAAACACTCCGCGCAATAAACGCATATCCCATTCCAGCGCAAGCATTGGCGACCATCGCCACGAGCAGAGGGCTAACCCCCGATGCAGAGTTCGAAGGCGAGCTCATCACGCTATCTGCATACGTCTTGGCACAAGCCGATGTGTATATGTGGCTTGCTGATGCGCCCGATGTGTCGCAGGGCGGGCAGTCGTACTCGTTCACAGACGAGCAGCGCAAGGCATTCCGAGCGCGCGCAATGTCGATATACGGACAGCAGGAGGATGCGAGAGCACCAAGGGCAATCTACGGCTATAAAGGGTCGAGGTTATGATAATCACGAACGGCTACATACTATTCCGCAAATCGGAGGCAAAGGGGTTGGATAGCGACGGCTACCCTACCTCTGCCACCGAGGAGTGGGGAGAGCCTGTCGAGTGTCAATGTTTACCGAACACGACACTCCGCGACAAGAGCCGCAACGAGGCGTACACAGCGCATTCGTACACGCTGCTTGTGGAGCGTATGGATATCCCCGGCGAGGTAGTAAAGTTGTTCAACGAGAGGGGCGAGGTAGGGCAGTTCTCGATACTCTCATACGAACACTTGGACGCCGTACAGCAAACACGAATAATCATCTAACAATGGGTATCACAGCACCACAGGGCTTCGAGCGAGCCGTAGAGAAGGAGTTGCTGGAGCAGATTACCAATATGCGCACAGCTCTCATCTACAACCTTGGAGCTATTGGCAACCGCGTTGTGAACATTGCGCGCCAGCACCACCGCTACAAAGACCAGACGGGCAACCTCACATCGTCAGTCGGCTATGTGATTGTCGAAGATGGCAAGGTAGTAATGGAGAGTAGCTTTGAGCAGACAAGACCCACCGCCACGGAGGGCTCAAACAAGGGCCGCTCGTTCGCGCATTCGCTTGCCAAGGCATACCCAGAGGGCATTACGCTTGTCGTAGTGGCAGGTATGAACTACGCAGCGTATGTCGAGCGCCGAGGCATAGGAGGTATGACGACTGCTGAGATTAACGCGCGTAACGCCGTAAGGACATTGTTAGACAAGCTCACGAAGTAATATGCTCACAGCACACAAGGTACAGACGGATATTATAGCATTGCTCGCCGAGAGCGAGTTGTGCAATGGCATCACAGGCAAGGTGTACCGCGAGGGCTACCGCCCACGCGACTCGCGCTTGGAAGATGTCGTTGTGATATTCGTGTCGGGCGTTCCCGCGCAAGTAGAGAGTGGCGCTGTAACGCTCAATATCTATGTTCCCGACATCACCCCCAGCAACGATGGCGTGAATGTCGAGGACGGGCGCAGAACATCGGCTATCGAGGAGCTTGCGAGTATTTGGGTGAAAGGTCTAACCGCACATCGTTCCAACTACAAGTTCACTCTCTTACGCACCATCAGCACAGACTACGACGAGGCCATCAAACAGCACTTCGTAGTCGTGCAGTTGGAGTACGAATACAAAGGTAAGTAACACTAAAATTGAAATGTTATGGCAGTATTAGGTTGGGGTAAGCCCACAGTAGAATATGTAAAGAGCGAGAATGGTACTCCCGGTAGCGAGTGGAAGGAGTTCCCCGAGATTGTCGAGGGCACCACACAGCTTGAGACTACCGAGGGTCAGCTTATCGAAGCTCCCGAGGAGGGTGGCGACATTGTGGACTCGCGTCGTCCGAGAAACAAGTACAAGCTATCGCTTGAGTTGTATGTGAAGAAGGGCGATAAGAAGCCTATTGAGGACGAGGACGGCGTTATCGTAGATAACTATGCCGTGCGCGTAACTCCCGAGGACGCGGAGTGCGAGGGCTTTGTCATCGATAAGGCGAATGTATCAATCGTCGAGTCCTTTACATCGGCAGACGGTAAGCGTTGGCGCTACACATTCGATGCCATTAAGCCCGCTACGGGCAAGGTGCTCAAGCCTTACACTAAGACCGGGGTGTAAGGTAGAGGTATAACCTCCGCAGGGTAGGCTAAGGCAGACCGCGATGCACAGGCATACGAGATAGGGGTTCGAGTCCCTTCCCTGCGACTAATAACAATCAACAACCAACAACTAATGAAACAACACAAGACCATAGAGAGCCTCACGGCAGACACTATCTTGCAGCGCGCACAGAGCATCACTATCGGCGGTGTGGAGTATATCGTTGCACCACCAACCTTGGCAACACTTATTCTCGTTAGCGAGGCGGTGTCATACTTGCCGAGTGTTGAGTTTAATGAGGCTACCGCATTGACCGATGCGCTACGCGAGGCGCGCCACTATGAGGCGTTGGCGGATATTGCTGCGATACTAATTCTTGGCGCACAACGCCTTGAAGTGGTAGAGGAGCATACCACACGCTTCTTGGGTATATTCAAGCGCACAAAGCGCGTAAAGGTGGATATGAAACGCCGTGTTGCCGATGCTATGCTCAATGTCGAAATGAGT
>JAGCKB010000249.1 GCA_017647725.1 Bacteroidaceae bacterium | reverse complement strand
GTGTGTCTGACGGCACTTATTATTGCATACTTCACATACGGGAAATATTTAGAGAGAGTGTGCGAAATTGATGATAAGAACCCTATACCATCACAGAAACTGTTCGACGGTGTAGATTATCTACCTCTTCCTCGTTGGAAAACCTTTCTTATACAGTTGCTTAACATTGCCGGCCTTGGTCCCATCTTTGGTGCACTGTTAGGAGCCGCATACGGCCCTGTTGCCTTTCTTTGGATTACCCTCGGCGGCATATTTATGGGTGCTATGCACGATTTTATTGCCGGCGTAATATCACTGAAAAACGACGGACTGAGCCTTCCCGAGATTATTGGAAAATATCTTGGAAACAACACCAAGATATTTATGCGCATATTCTCGGTGCTGCTTATGGTGCTTGTTGGCGCAGTATTTATGTCACAACCCGCCGAACTCGTCGCAGCAAACATAGATATTCCCTCATTGGAAAAGCCTGTTTTTGATGGCACCTCGTGGGAGGTATTTACTATTCTCATAGTTATTCTAATCTATTATATGCTTGCCACTCTGCTGCCAATAGACAAGATTATAGGCCGTTTCTACCCCATTTTCGGCTGCTTGCTGCTTCTTATGGCGCTGAGTATCCTCTTTGTACTGTTTACACAAAGTGATATATACAAAATCCCCGAGCTGACCTCGCTCGGCAATCAGATAGCCGACCCGCATAAGTTCCCCATTATACCTATGCTCTTCACCACTATTGCCTGTGGCGCAATATCGGGATTCCACGCAACACAGTCGCCAATGATGGCACGTTGCCTTACATCGGAGAAGCAGAGCCGCAGCGTCTTCTACGGAGCTATGATTTCGGAGAGCATTGTTGCACTCATCTGGGCGGCAATAGGAATGGCATTCTGGGGCGGTGTCGAGGGTCTCAACAACGCCATTGCCGAATATGGTGGCAGTGCAGCCCGTATGGTCAACATAATTACCGACACAACATTGGGACACACAATTGCCACATTGGTTGTATTTGGAGTAATAGTCTGTGCCATTACCTCGGGTGACACAGCTTTCCGCTGTGCACGTCTCATAGTAGCCGATATGTTCGGCATTGAGCAGAAGAGCCTTGGCAAGCGCCTTTGGGTATCTATCCCTCTCTTTATCATCGGACTATTCATTATCTTCGCACTCCCATTCCAGACAATATGGAGCTATTTTGCCTGGTGCAATCAGACACTTGCAGTGATAACCCTATGGTGTATAACAGTTTATTTGGCACAAAGAAAGCAGCCAACTGTTATAGGAGCAATCCCCGCACTTATTATGACCTACGTATGCTCGGCCTACATATTCATCTCGCCAATGATGTGTAATATGGAGAATCGTACACTTGCATATATTCTTGCAGGTGTGCTTACATTGCTTATTACCGTAGCTGTATACCTGAAAGGAAGAAACAGTCTTAAAAGCGCTTAAATAGTACTTAAATTTCTATAAAAAAAGAGCAAGAGGGAATATTTTTGTTATCTTCGCAGTTGAATATGAGCTGCAACAATAAAGATATAAACAAACAGGCAATGCAGAATGTACTGCAGTTGCGTTGCGAACCTATGGATAGGGTGCGCATAGGCTTTATAGGCCTTGGCGTGAGAGCCAAGCGGGCCGTTGAGCGTATGATGCACATCGAGGGCGCCGAGGTAACCGCAATCTGCGACCTTGTTGCAGCAAATGTCGATGAGGCACAACAGATAATATTATCACACGGTGGTGTGGCAGACACATTCTGCGACCGAGAGGGGTGGATGAGAGTATGCGAGCATCCCAATGTAGATGTTGTATATATCTGTACCGATTGGCTCAGCCACTCAAATATTGCGCTTCACGCTATGAACTGCGGAAAGCACGCAGCCATAGAGGTACCTATGGCAACCACAATAGAAGATTGTTGGAAGCTCGTAGAGACAGCCGAGCGCACACGTCGTCACTGCATTATGCTCGAAAACTGCTGCTATGATGAATTTGAGCTGACGCTCTTGCAGATGACGAAGCAGGGCATTCTTGGCGAGATTATCCACGCCGAGGGTTCCTATCTTCACGACCTGCGCGAGAGAATATCGTCGAACGACGACGGTGGACGCAAATGGAGCAACTGGCAGGTAGAATTTATGAAACACCACAACGGCAACCCCTACCCCACACACGGTCTTGGCCCCATAGCCCTTGCAATGGGCATACACCGCGGCGATAGGATGAAAAGCATCGTCTCGGTATCCTCAAAGAGAGTAAGCAGCGGAAGTGGCGAAGATGCGCTTGTAGGCAATATGAACTCCTCGATAATAACAACCGAGAAGGGGCACACTATAGTCGTTCAGCACTGTATCTCGCTACCCCATCCCTACAGCCGCTCATTCCTGCTTAGCGGCACAAAGGGATTTGCACAGAAATACCCAATGCCGCATATTGCACTCGACCCCAACGGCGACAGAGCCATTGTGGGAGACGAGCTTGAGACAATCTTAGAGCAGCACAAACATCCCTTTGTACAGAAATATAAACCCAAAGGCGAGGCACTTTGTGGCAGACGCTGGATAGACTACGCAATGGATAGTCGTCTGATATATTGTCTAAGAAACGGACTGCCGCTTGATATGGATGTATATGATGCAGCCGAGTGGAGTTGCCTTGTCGAACTCACCGAGCTATCGGCAGCCAATGGTGGCACTCCCATTGAAATCCCCGACTTTACACGAGGTAATTGGAACACCCTAAAAGGCATACACTTTGCCGAATAAGAAGCTGTTTAAAATTAGGCACTTATATAGCAAATTACACCAACAAGGCTCATAGCCAATAAGTGCGGTTAATTGTTATTATTTTCTGTTTGCTCTTTTGTGGGTTCTTTCTTGTTGTCTGCCTTATTCTTGTTGTCAAAATGCCCTTTAAGCACAATAACGCCAAGACCTATTACATTTATTGTAGTTGTAGATAACACAACCCCCATAATAGTGTCCGACATAAAGCCGTTAGGTGTCTTATTGGGGAATAACACCATAGACGCACCATTCAGTATTAACAATAAGAATGTTGCAATAAGATACAAAGAAATTGTACGCGAAGCCCATCGTTCCAACCTTCTTCTTGCATAAGTATCTTCCAATGAGCGTTGCAAGTGTAACAACTTCTCACTGGCTTCTAAAATGCCTTTATCTTGATTATGTGGT
>JAGCKB010000248.1 GCA_017647725.1 Bacteroidaceae bacterium | reverse complement strand
CGGCACATAATATAGAAGTAAGTTGTTACGGGGGATGTTCATTCATCCCCCGTTCCTGAGTATAGGGATGTTCACATCCCGACAATAACTTCTGCCAGAGGAATTATTTTTTCGCATCTGGAGATGCTTATACTCGTAACCGTCGGATTAACAAAATCCGACGGAACAGAAAAAAGCAATGATTCGGGCGATTGCAAATCGCCCCTACAAGCAATGAAAGCAATGAATATCAACAATTTACCTTCGCTATAATTCTCGCGAACAGTAGGGGCGATTTCTAATCGCCCGAAACCGAAGAAATGAAAAAGCAGTGATTCGGGCGATTGCAAATCGCCCCTACAAGGGCAAAAAACAGGCGTGTGTCGCACGACACACGCCTGTTATCATAAAACCAAGAAAATCTTATCTATTCAACAACTTAACGCTGCGAACCAACTTGCCATCCTTCTCTATTGCAAGTACAAATGTACCCTTAGCAGCGATAGCAATCTGCATCTTATCACCTGCAGCAACAGTAGCACTCTTGGCAGCTACTGCCTCACCTGCAACAGTGTAAAGACTTACATTGTAATTACCCTCCTGAGCAAATTCAACGATAGCAGCACCATCTACAACATAAGTAGCAATATCGGCACCTGCTACACTCTCTACCGAGCTTGTGCCATCGACCTTAATCACCTGGAACGAACGAACGTCGCTACCCAATGAGTTGGCAAGAGTAAGTGTTACAACATAGTCGCCACCGTTCTTGTAGCTAACCTTTGCAGTACCTGCTGTGTCGTTACCCTCGACATCGGTTACAACACCCTTCTTAGCCTTCCAGCTGGGAAGTGTGACAACGGGGAACGCTGTACCCTTTACAAAGGGACAACCCGATGTATAATCCGATGCAATCCAAGCAAAGGTACCCTGTCCCTCGCCACCTGCTGCAGTGTAGTTGTGGAGACCTGCCTTCACATTATCCTTAGGACCAACCGAACGGAAGGTAAAGTCGCTCTCGGCTTCTTTTTCGAGGTCCCAATATGATGCAAGACCCTCGGGGAGATTATTCGGGTCGATGCTAGCCATTGAAGCAATTACATCCTCGTCGGTCATAACCTTATCCCATACCTGGAAGTTATCGATTACACCGTCGATACCGCTACGGCCGTGAGCCGAGCCGCCGACCGACAGAACCTGACCGCTGGTAATGTTATATACACCGCTCTGGAAGCCGGGGTCGCCAGCCTTGTCGGCTGAACTATTGGTACGGTTCCAAGCTGTAACCTCCTGTCTCACACCGTTTATATAGAACTTACTATGCAGCTGACGATTATCATTATACTCGAAGGTGAATGCCATATGTATCCAAGTACCAACGGGAACCTTTGCATTCTCGAACTTATAACGCAGCTCGTTATTGTTGCTTGCATCGGTACCGCGGAATGTGTAGTTAGCTATTGTACCATCGTCCTGAATATCTGTCCAGATCCAACCCCAGTCGGTCTTAGGCCAAGCATCGTTCTTATTGGCAACTGCAAGAAGCTGTGTCGTGCCCTCAGAGAGTTTATTAATCTTAATCCAGAATGCAGTAGAGAAGCTCTTTGCACCTACAACATCAATATCGGTACACTTGACACCGAAACGCTCCTCGGCAAGGTCGACACCCTGCGAGCCCGAACCGTCGGCCTTGCGTCCTGTATAAGCAAGAGCAATCTCCTCGCCACGATTAACCGAGATATCGGCATCCTTTCCGTTGGCTGTGAGAGTATAAATCTTAGGCAGAGCACCTACCTCATCGGATGTTATCTGTATGTAACCTGCATAGTCGCGTGTAGCCTCTACTCGATTGCCATTAGCGTCGTACACCTTACCAACAACTCTGAGGTCGTAGCTACCGATACCCTGCGGGCCCTCGGCAACAGTGATACCCTGTCCTGTAGCCTCGTAGAGAACCTTACCCGAAGCATCGAGAATACTCCACTTACCATCCTCGTGACGAGCATCGACATAAGAAATCTCAAACTCCTCACCGGGCTTAATCATAGTCTTGTTAATCTGAATATCATCGTCATAAACATAACCATCGGCTGCCATATACTCGCTCCAAGCAATCTCAGACTCGCTGTTCATATCGAGTGCCACTGCCGAAACACCAAAGCGCACCTTGTCGGCCTTTGCCAGGTCCATAGGAACACGATAGAGCATTGCAGCCCAAGAGGTTGTGAGACCCATAAGAACAGGCTCGCCACCCTCTTGCTGTGCATAAACCTTGAATAGTGATGTATTTACATCGATATTGTAGCAAGGTTCGCCGGCAGCCTTGTCGTTAGGCATATTGAAGACAATCTTACCATCTACACCATACTTGCTGAATGAAAGCACCTTAGAGTTTGCAATAACGGGAACGGCAGGAGCCGCAGCCTTACCACGAACGATAGAGAGCTCGCCAAGATAGAGATCGATGTCCTTTGCATTTACAAATTCAAGTGCTACGAGAGCTACATTTGCAGCATCAAAGTCCTTGCCTGCAACAAAACTCTTCTCGACCCACACATCCTCGTCGGCCTCGTACTCGCTTGAGCAGAGCGAGAGGTCGCCAATGGGATTGCTCTCATCGCCAACCGCTGTGAGGACAAGATTAATGTCGGCAGCACCCTTAGAGAGTTTATAGCGGAATGTCACAACGTCGCCATCCTTAACATCGAACTGTGTCTTGAACAGATGCAGATACTCCTGATCGGTAGAACCAAAAATGCGAACGGTTGAACCACCAACGTAAGCCTCGTCCCAAGTAAACTCGGCATCGAGTCCCTCCGCGGGAACATCGCTTGCGTTACGTCCCAAGAGGTTTGTTGTGAACCACCAGCGCCAAGTGGGCAGATAATCCTGAACACCGATATTATACCACTCCTCGTTGTGCTGACGAACACCCTTCCAGTTGAAGAAGCGACCGTTACCCAAGTTGAAGTATGTTACAAAAGGCTCGGTAGCGAGGTCCCAGCACAGAGTACTCTTTGCAGTCATAAACGACGACATACCGTGGAAGGTAACATTGTCGGCGTGGTACTTCATTGAGCTTGTAATCTGAGGACAGTTGGCCGGGTTACGTGTACCGCCTGTGAACCAACGCTCGGTACGCAACATATAAGTACGCTGCTTCACCTCGGGAGCACTACCCTTCTCGCCACGGCTCTCCCAGAACATATTCTGGCTGTGAGCACCCCACAGACCTATTGAGATGGGATAGTCCTTGAGCAAAGGCCAGCTGTTGCTACCCGGCTCGGCACCCTGCATATTCACACCTGCGTAAATCATCAATGGGTCGTAGTTCTTGCCCTTGGCATATTCAACTGAGCGCTGCAACAGATTGGCATTATTCCAGTTGTAGTTGAAGAAGAGCGACGCACCATTAGCAATATCGTCGTTGTGTGTACCAAAGCCCTGGTCGAACGAGATATAACCATTATCGTTTGTTCCATCGTACCACAGATTCTCGAAGAATGGGTTCAATGGCTTAGACGCCTCGACAAGTGCATTGTGGTAGTTGATGAGCTGCTTAACGATATAAGCACCACCCGAGAACTCCGAGTTATAGCCAAGACCGTCGACACCATAGTAGTAGAGGAACTTTGCAGTTTTCTCGGCACCGGCATCGACTGTAGCCTGCAAAGCCTCTTGCCAACCGTTGCCATAAAGACCACCGTAGGGGATTCCGGCTACCGACGACACTGCTACACCGTTCTTGTGGGCAACGTCGGCAAAGTTACCGGGAATACGTCCCTGAGGTGCTGTCCAGTTGCCATAGTGCGAGATATAAGACCACATATTGAACACCTCTGAGTCGAATACACCATTAGGCAATGCATTCTCGGCAGCATCGTCAATGGGCACCCACATAAGCAGTCGTTTGTCGTTTGTCTCGTTGATTGACGAGCGCACCTGGGTAGCAGCGTTGCGGAAACGCTCCTTGGGTTTAACACGCGAGATAAAGAAGTTGTCATCCTCGGTAACTTGGTTGCCCGGTGTCCATTGTTTCAATGTATTACCGAAATGCTGACCGAAATCACCCCAATTGATGTAACCCTCTTGATAGGTCTGTGCATTTGCTGCAACAGCCATCATAGCAAGGGCTCCTAAAAAGATTCGTTTTTTACTCATAGTTGTAATTTAAGGTTAGTTATAAGAAAAGCCGGTGCCCCCACCAGAGGGGAGACACCGGCTGAAATAAAATTAGTATTAGAAGTTGGGTGCGTCAACATCCCACCACAGACGTGTAGCCTGCTCATCGGGACCGCCAAGTGCAGGAACACCTGTAGCCTCAACCATACCCATTGCAACGGGGTCGGTGGGCACCCAAGGAATACGACGGATAATGTCGCCATACTCCAATGAACCGTCGCCATCGTCGGGGTTCATAACGGGGAACATCTTGGGATAGCCTGTACGACGCATCTCGGCCCAAGCCTCGGTAGAGAGGGGGAAGAGTGCGATGTACTTCTGTGTGATAATCTTCTCGAGCTTTGTCTCGTTGTCATCGCCCTCGTTCCATTTTACACCGATAGTGGTAACGCTGGGCCAGTCGGGACCGTCGCCCATAGGATCGCTGCTTACATACTCAACGGGGTTTTCGAGCTGCATATACTCGTCGACCATTGCTACATAAGGAGAAGCCTCGGCCATAATGGGGTCTTCGAGATATGCGTTGCGGATACCGCGCTCGTAGAAGAACTGAGCTGTTCCACCCATTTCCCAACCACGAAGAGCACCCTCGGCACGCAGGAAGTCAACCTCGGCCCACTTTACGAGGTAAGCAGGAGGCAACATACCACCCATCACGCTGTTGTCGAATGTCGAGTAAGCCTGACGCTGGTTAAGAGCGTATGTCTGACCTGAACCAACAAGAACACCTGCACGGATACCGCAGACCTTTGTTCCGGGCTCAAGCTTCTCACCTGTCTTTTTATTCAAAATCTCCTGGCTGTTGGGCAAGAAGAGATACTTTGAATAGGGGTGATCGAGACTCATAAGAAGGCTCTCGAACGAAGCACACAGACGAAGGTCGCCCCAGCTGTTTGCAATGTCGATAAGAGGATGAGTAAATCCACTTACGATGGGATAGAGAGCCGACTGCTCATCGGCGTTCTCAACAACACCCGAAGCAACAGCCTCCTCGGCCCAACGCTTAGCAGTCTCGGGCTCAACTTTCACTATTTGCATAGCCATACGCAGCTTAAGTGAGTTGGCCAACTTGATGTATGAATTAACGGTCATATCGCCGGTAATCATAGCGCGGTTGGTCTGATGGAAAGGCATAAGCACCTCGTTGTAAAGAAGCTGCTTGTACCAATCGGGACGCTGCTCGAAGTGGTTCAGACAAGCTACGATTGTATCAAGGTTCTCGACAATACCGTAGTAAATTGTCTTAAGGTCGTTATACTCATAAGGAGTCTCAGAGTTCTGCTTGTCCTCGAGGTAGGTGAAGGGACCCGAAAGGTCGGCCTGCTCCTGAGCCATAAGGCTGTAGTAAAGCAGGTTGATGGCTTTAATCTCGGGGATAGAGTCTACCAAAGGATGGTGCAACAGAGGCATCATAGCGTTCTTTGCCATTGTATAGGCACCAAGAGGGCCATTGTTAAACTCGGCCGATACGTTATAGGTAGATGTCAGTGTACCATACATAAAGTCCTTGTGAGGAACAGTAAAGTACTGAGAATAAGTATCGGGACCAAGAGAGTACTGACGCTGATAAGCGTGAGCAGCGGGCATACCGTTCTCCTTACCACCACGCATATTGAACTGACCTCCAAGACTCTGACCAAAATAACCCAACTTATTCATTGAATCGATGGCAAGTCGAACACCCGCCTCAGTGGGAACATAGTCACGGAAGGGAATTGTATCGACATTACCGATGTACTCGGTTGTTTCGGTTGTTGTAGAACCAACACCAAGCTCGGCACCCGGATCATCATAGTCGAGACACGACTGCAACGCAAACGAGGCAAACACAAGGGAGCCGGCAAACATTATATATTTTTTCATAATCTTCCTTTGTTTATTTTGTTTATACTCTTTTACCTATTATTAAAGATTAAGCTTCAGATTGAAACCGAATGTACGAGCCGAGGGGAAGTTGAATACATCGATACCACCAAGACCGTTTGCTGTTGAGAGCGATACGTCGGGATCAACGGGAGAATCCTTATAAATGAAGAAGAGGTTACGGCAGATGAACGAGAGGCTCAGATGCTTGTACTCACCAAAGAGGTTACGGAATGTGTAACCCAATGAGAGCTCACGCAAACGGAAGTTTGTAGCATCATAGATGTAGCTGCTTGCATCGGCACGACCAACGAATGTGTAGTAATCCTCTACTGCAACCAAATCACGACCATCGTTCAACCACATACCGTGACGACCATCCTCGGTGTAGATATTGTTCTTCTCGGCATAGAGACGTGCGTTACCCGAACGCTCCGATGCTCCGTAGTAGTCGAGATAACCCTCGGTGAGAGAAACAACCTTACCGCCGATACGTCCGTTGATGAGGAAGTAGAGCGAGAAGTCTTTATAGCTGATTGTATTAGACCAAGAGAGCTGATACTTGCTATTGAGGTTACCTGCATACTTCTGGAACTTCTTGCTGGCATCGCGCACGCGCAAGTTACCCGACTCGGTTACCTCGACATAACCACCAAGAGCGGGGCTTCCGTTGGTGATGTAAAGGTCGCCTGCCTTGTTCACAAGCTCACCACCCTCGACGGGAGTAGAGCTATACTTAACAACATCCTGCATTACAACCTGATTGTTATCGTCTACAACCTCTTCCTGAACAGTATACTTGTAAACGTCAGAAGAGTAGCGACGGAAGTCGGTTACGTAGATGTCGCCATACGAACCACCCTTGCGGTAGAGGAGCTGAATCTTACCCTCGGCAAGTGAAGTTGACATATCCTTGTTGAAACCATACTTATCCTTGTTTGTAGCCTCAATCTCGTTGTGGTTGTAAGAGAAGTTTACATTGGTATTCCAACGCCAATCTTTGTTGATTGCCCAGTCGTAGCCCACAGAAAGCTCGACACCCTGGTTGCGGATGATACCACTGTTGACGGGCTGCATCTTACCGTTAGAACCTGCAATCTCGAGGTAAGACTTGTGCATTGCCGAGTTATAGTATGTAACATCGACATTCAGACGGTCGCGGAAGAACTGCATCTCGAGACCTGTCTCGAATGATTTTGTCTTCTCGGGCTCGGGGTCGAAACGGTTACGTGATGTAACACCCACTGTACCCAACACGTCGTTGCGACCTACCTCGTTGAAGAGAACGTTAGGAATAGAGTTACCTACCTCTGAATAGCTCAAACGATACTTTGCATAGCTGAACCATTCGGGAAGTTTAACAAGGTCGCTAATGATTGCATTGGCACCTACACCAAAGTAACCATAGCTCTCCTTTGTATCATAACCCCAATCGGCGAACTGTTTGAAAGGACGATACCAGTCCTGACGATAAGATGCATCGACGAAGATTTTATCTTTCCAGCCCACCTGTGCTGTTACAAGCGCAGCCTGGTCCCAGTTACTGCTCTTACCCTTGCTTGTAACACCTGCACCACCCGATGAGGGGTCGAAACGGTTAACGACAGTAGCAACATCCTGAACGATACCACCGATAGTCATATCAACGGTTGCATTGCCAACGTATGTATTGCTTGAGTTACCCTTGATTGTGTGTCCTACATAACCAGCCGAAGCCGAAAGACTCCAATCGTCGTTCAACTGTTTGTTGTACGAGAGCATATAGTCGGTGTAAATCTCGTTTGTGCGGCTGTTGTTCAGATAGTATGTACCGTATTTATACATATCTGTGGGGCCCCAAGTTGTTGCATATGTGCCACCCTCGCCCTGATACTTACTGTGGTCGATAGATACACGTGCCTGGAAATTAAGTCCCTCGAGGATGTTTACTGTTGCGTTGAACGATGCCGAGAAACGCTCCTCGTTTGTCTCGCCATTAGCCATATTGCTAATCCAATAGGGGTTATTCTGCATAGGAGCCTGGAACGCATACTGCTGCATAGGACCATTGAGAATTGCAAAGCCGGTATTATCCTTTACATAAACACCATCCTGCTGACGGTAGATAGTCTGTGCACCGGTATAAACAAGACCCTCGCCATATACGCCGTTATAGTTCTTGTCCTCACCTGCTTTCTCATCAACAAGAGCCTGAGAAGAGAACCACTGACCATCGGCCTTGTAGTTGTCCTTGTAGTAATCCATATCTACGTCACGAGGAGTAGTATAAAGATGATAGATTGGGTTACCTACTGTACCACCACCTACACGGTTCTTTGTCTTTGCCTGGTTGTAGCTAATGTTAACACCCAACTGAATGCGGTCCCACAATTTGTAGTTCTGACGCAGTGCGAATGTGTTACGGTTGTAACGGTTCGACTCAATCATACCTACCGAGTGAGAGTTAGAGTAAGATACATAAGTCTGAATCTTCTCGGTACCACCCGACACCGAAATAGAGTTATTGGTATTAACACCAAGCTCATAGAACTCGGCTATATCATCCTTGGCATAGTTACGCAGATAAGCGTCGTGCACTGTACCCTCGGGATAGTAGAGACGGTCGGCAGCTGTGCTGTAAACGTGTTTGCCTGCACCGGCGAGTCGCGCACCCCAGCTATTATAGTCGATAGAATTGTTACCAAATTGGTCGACACGGTAGCTACCATAGGCATTCTGAAGCGCGGGAGTGAGAAGAGGCATATCGAATGTGGTATTCGAGTTGAATGTAACCTCCATCTTACCCTGCTTACCCTTCTTTGTGGTAATCATTACGACACCATTGGCCGCACGTGAACCATAAAGAGCCGCAGCATTCGCACCCTTAAGCACGTTCATCGACTCGATATCGTCGGGGTTAATCATTGACATAGGGTCGGCACCCTCGGTAGCACCCGAATAAGTTAGGTTAGCAGCATCACTAACCTGGCCACGGATGCTGTTTGTCATAGGCACACCATCGATAACGATAAGAGGTGCGTTGTCACCCATAATAGATTTGTTACCACGAAGTGTGATTTTTGATGCACCACCGGCACCACCGGCACTTGGGGTAATTGTGATACCCGAAATCTTACCTTCGAGTGAGTTTACAAGGTTGACATCCTGCACCTGAAGCAGGTCGGCAGCCTTAATCTGCTGGGTAGCGTATGTCAGAGACTTCTCCTTACGCATAATACCCATCGCGGTTACCACGAACTCCTCGAGCATCTCGGTCTCCTCGGCGAGTGTGAAATTAAGAGGGCCACCGTTCCAAACAAGTTCCTGTTTCTGGTAACCCATCATCTGAGCACAAATAGTAGAGCCTTTTTTTACAAGGTCGAGCTTGTAATTACCGTCAAAGTCTACCTGGGCCGAGTTTGTGGTACCAACCACAAACACAATGGCACCGAACACCGGTTCTCCCTTGGTGTCCTTTACAACGCCCTTGACTACTCCACCATCCTGTTGCATCACATTAGTTTCGGCGTATGCCTTTGGGGCAAAGCCGCAAAGCGGTAATCCCAGAAGAGACGCCGCCAACAGTGAAATTCCAACTGTTTTAAGTTTCATAAGTTATAAATTTAAAGGTTGTTAGGTCTATACGTTCAATAATTCCTCACAAAAAATAGGGGTTTGTCCGAAACCATTGTCCGCCTATCATACACACAATTTTGCCAAAATTACATATTTTTTCCAAATCCTAACCCTATTTTCATCTTTTTTATCAGTAGCTTGTTTTTTATCCCCAAAATAAAATATTCAGAAGGTTCTTTAAAAATAGGATTTGTTTATCAACTATGAACGCGAACAATAACTGTAGCAGCAAGTTGCGCTCCTTTGTAAAGCAAAAGCTTCAGTCGTCGCAAGCAACGCTAAACTTGCGTTGCCGCAATAAAATATTAAAATAAAGTTTTACGAAGTTCTGCTTTGCTCGTTGCGCGTGAAAATGTATTATCACCCACTCGCTTATTAGAAACTGTTTAAATTTATATCGTCAAGTTTTTTATAGAGCGCATAGCGGGATATGTAACCGCAAAAAAGAAACAAACAGGCATTTTTGAATATAAAAAACGACGAAACCGTCAGCTTCTATATGAATATTTTTTTTAGAAATTTAAACAGCCTCTTAAACTTTCGCTCGTTTGTTTGTTTATTTGCGATAAATTAACGAAATTTACAACGGAATAAGAAGCTGTTTAAAATTATATCGCCAAGTTTTTTATAGAGCAAGAATAGAATGTTTATTTATTTTTAAAGGGCGCATAGCGGGCTATGTAACCGCAAAAAAGAAAGAAACAGGCATTATTGAACATAAAAAACGGCG
>JAGCKB010000247.1 GCA_017647725.1 Bacteroidaceae bacterium | reverse complement strand
GTTCGATTTTTGTTTGATTGTAAAAAAAAAGCCGTATCTTTGCATCGCATTTAGGAATTGGGCGATGGTGTAATGGTAACACTACAGATTCTGGTCCTGTCATTCAAGGTTCGAGTCCTTGTCGCCCAACTTTGGTTAGCCACTCAGCAGAGTGGCTAATTTTTTTTGTTTATGTGGCTCCAATTCTTGGTGGTTCACCTGCAAAAGTTGGGGGAAAGGTAACAATCGCGGCTCAACGTAATTCTGAGGGATTTTGATATTTGCGCTAACGAATGGGTGGATGTAATAAAATACCCGTTCCGGCGGATGGTTCGCCGGATATGAGTATAAGCATCTCTAGATGCGAACTTATTGTCGGGATATAGAATATCTCTATACTCAAACTTAATTGAACCTCAAAAGTTGGAAAAACTTTTGAGGTTCAATTAAGTTAAATGAATCATCATCTTTGAGATGTTGTTCCACTCTTTAATGCTAAAGTAGGGGAGTGCTGTAAACGGTTATGTTACTGCTGTTTCTCTATCTCTTCTTCAATGAGATGAATCTTCTTAAGTACTATTTGTGCATCGTCTTTCAGTTTCTCCATCCTCTGACGGATAACATCTACAAGGCTCTGGCCCTTCTTGTTCGATGTGCTGAGGAAACCTAAATTGTTCTCGTAGGTCTGTATCTCGGCTTTCATATTCTCGTACTGACGGATAAGACGCTCGCGCTCGAGTGAGAGGCTGTTGCCGCCCTTGGCAATGCTGTTGCGGAAATCGGCAAGCCTGCGTGCATTGGCATTCACGTGCAGACGCTCATATACAGCGTTGATGGCGCTCTTGTACTCTTTGTAAAGCTTGTCTTTCTCTTTGAAAGGTACAAAGCCTATGCTGTTCCACTCGGCTGTAAGAGCGTTGAGGCTGCTTATCTGCTCCTCCTCGGGGAGTGTCTCCTCAATGGCCTTTACTTTTGCTATTACGTCGCGTTTGCTCTTTAGGTTCTCTTGCTCTACGCTGCGCTGTGACGAGGTTGCCTTGTTACGGCGCTCGAAGAATGTGTCGCAGGCGCTGACGAAGCGTTTCCATAGTGCGTCGGAGTATTTCTGTGCTACGGGGCCAATCTCTTTCCACTCCTTCTGAAGCTTGGTGAGTTTGTCGGCTGTCTCTTTCCACTCCTCGCTCTCTTTCAGTGCCTCGGCTTGTTCGCAAAGGGCGCGTTTCTTTTCAAGGTTCTCGCTGAGGGTCGATTTTACGCTCTTGAAGAACTCGCTTTTACGGCGGAAGAACTCGTCGCAAGCAAAGCGGAAACGCTCGAATATCTTAAGGTTCATCTTCTGCGGTGCAAAGCCTATCTCTTTCCAACGTGTTTGCATTTCAAGAACCTTGTCGGTGGCGCTGTTCCAAGCCTGATAGCTTGTGAGGCTGTCAAGGTTCATAGCCTCTATCTCCTCGCATATGGCTGTCTTTTGGTCAAGGTTGGCACGCTCGCGCTCTTTCTTGCCCTCGAAATGCTCTTGATGGCGACGGTTGATGGCGGTTGATGCTGCCTTGAAGCGGTTCCATATCTCTTCGCGCAATTCGGGAGCTACGGGGCCTGCTTCGCGGAACTCGTTGTGCAACTGCTGCAACTGACGGAATGAACCTACAATATCCTCTTCCTCGATGAGCGCCTCGGCCTGTTGGCATAGGCGTGTCTTAATCTCGAGGTTTTTCTTAAAGTCGTACTCGCGGAACTCGTGGTTCAGCTTCAGCACGTCGTAGAACTGCTCTACATACTGCTGATATTGTTTCCACAGTGTGGTAACCTTGTCCTGAGGTATCTTCTTTATCTCTTTCCAACGTGCCTGTATTGCGCGGAACTCGTTAACTTCGGGTGTTCCCTGCTCGGCCTTTTCGACAAGTTGCTTAAGTTCGTCGAGCATAGTGAGCTTTGTCTCGTAGTTGGCCTGCATCTCCTCCTCTTGTGCTTTCAGCCAGGCGCTGCGCTTCTCCTTGATTAGGTTCATTGCAGCCTTGAAGGTCTCTTCAAGAGCATCGGGCTGGGGTACAAATAGTGTCTCTTCGCCGCCATCGGCAACAAATTGTTTGCGCTCTGCATCAATCTCGACGGTGCGCTGTTTGTAGAACTGTACTTTAAGTGCTTCGGCCTCGGCGCGGCAGTTGAGTGCATCGTCGCTCTGGGCAATTGCCTGCAAGCGCTCGATAATCTCCTGACGTGTGGCCGGTTTTGAGCCGATGTTTGCACTCTCCTCGTCATCTGTGGCGAGAATAACTTCTGTTGTCTCCTCAACAGGTTGTTCGTGGCTCAACTCGGTCGTAGCGGCATTGGCAGCCTGTTCAGGGGTGTTCGCGATACTCTGCTCTTGGAGCTCGGTATCCGGTTTCAATGTTTCACTCATCTGCATTATTTTTATAGTTGTTATATGTGCAAAAAACTGTACCGCATAACTTTTCAATTATACTGTCGGCACTGAATTTATTGAATAAAAGTGTGCTTGACATCAATTGATGGCTTGCGGAAATATAATTTTAAACAGTTTTCAACATTATCTGAGGTGCGAATATAAGAATAAGTTTCGGATTTTGCCGCTTTTGCCGATAAAACTTTTTAATTTTATTATGGGACTATTATGTTTTTTATATGTAAAGGTATTATTTTACAATAATTGGATTTTGTGATTGACGATTATTCACTAATTTTGCAACGAAAATTAAATAGTTTATACTATTTTATTCATATCTTGATATAATTAAGGTCTAAATCCCTTATGTTTTTCAATAGCTTTATTGTAAATGTTTTAATATTTTATATATGAAAAGATTTTTACTTTCGTTTTTCTCTTTCGTAGTTGTGCTTTCGGTAATGGCCGAGACATATACTTACAAGTTTGTAAACGGTGACCTTAAGACCGATGCAGGTGTGGTTACTCTTGGCGATTATGAATGGAGTGCTTCGGCTGCCAACCAGATTAACTGGAATGCTAGCGGAAAGGGTATTCAGCTCGGTTCCAAAACATCTCCTTGTACCTCTTACACTCTTAGTACTAATGCTTTTGCCGATTTTACAATCAAAAGCATTACAGTGAATAGCAGTGTCGCAAATGGTGGTGATGCCAAGCTGACAATTAAGGTAGGCGATAAGACATCGGATGCATTTTCTCTTACTACAGCCGATGCTCCCTATACATTTACTTGTGATGATGCTTCGGGCGAGATTGTTATTAGCTGGACTGCGTCGCAGCGTGCTTACTATCTATCGCAGATTTCAATTGAGTATCAGTTGCCTGCCGATAT
>JAGCKB010000023.1 GCA_017647725.1 Bacteroidaceae bacterium | reverse complement strand
TTCAAGGAGATAGCCGAGAGCGAGGGTATCAGCATAAACACAGCCTTAGGACGTGTACGATATGCAATATCTAATATGCGCCGCATTGCTGCCGAGAAGAGAATAAGTCTTGCATTAGAGTTCTAAGAATCTATTCAATATTATTGGTGTCCGGTAAAACTTTTTCAGTCCGAGATAATTGACAACTTAGGATAAAGCGTATGCCGAGGAGTATGAGCGACACTCGAGATTCCCGGGCGAGAGGGAGGAAATTATAAAGCAGATGCAAAAGTGTGCCGGTCAACTGCTCGAAACAGATTGACAAGGCTTATCAAACGTATATTGACTCTTTTATGAAAAAATATCATCAGCAGATATAATATATCTCTTAGGCTTGCGTTATTATATCAGAAGATACTAATATTGGATTGCCTATGGATGATATTTTTACTCACAATCTTAGTTTTAATGAGAAGGTAACAGATGAGGCTTCGTATAGCGAAGAGAGTCTCAGACCATCGAAAAGTTCGTTGGAATTTATTAAGAATTTTGCCCGTAACTTCAGAGTATACAATGCAATAGAGGGTAGGGCGCAGGAACTGTTACTTAACTGAATTACAAGAGGCTTTTTATTCAACCTCAAGACAAATAATGTGACCTAAAAGAGATAATTACCTTTGGGTCACATTATTGTTTTTTTATTAGAAGCTGTTTAAATTTATATCGTCAAGTTTTTTATAGAGCAAAAATTGGATGTTTATTTATATTTTAAGGGCGCATAGCGGGCTTCAACATATTTGAGTTATCTCCTAAATATGGCTGCAAATATTAAATAAACGAGTAAATTTGCATAATATATATGATTTTTAGTTAAATCGAACTATGAAAGCGCTTAAAGAAAGAATTTTAAAAGATGGACGCTGCCTTGCAGGAGGCATATTGAAAGTTGATAAATTTATCAATCATCAGATGGATCCCATTTTGATGAAGTCTATGGCTGTGGAATTTGTGCGTCGTTTTGCAAATAAAAAAATAAACAAAATACTCACAATTGAGGCAAGCGGCATTGCTCCGGCTATTTTGGTGGGCTATTTACTGGAATTGCCGGTGGTGTTTGCAAAAAAACGCAAGCCAAGCACTATGAACGATATGTTTGTTACCGAGGTCTTCTCGTTCACCAAGAACAAGAGCTATACTGTATGCGTGAGTAAAGAGTTTCTGCAACCTGGTGACAAGGTGCTTTTCATTGATGACTTCTTGGCAAACGGAAATGCTGCAAAAGGTATGATTGACTTGGTACAACAAGCCGGAGCCGAATTGCTTGGTATGGGTTTCCTCGTCGAGAAAGCTTTTCAAAATGGAGGAGAAGAACTTCGTAAGACGGGTATTCAGGTGGAATCACTCGCTATCATAGAGAGTCTGGATAATTGCGAAATAAAAATAAGGTAATATGGAAATTACAGATAAGAACAAGTCTCAGTTTTGGATTGAGTGTGGAATTAGTTCCTGAAATACTATCGCAACTGCCCGAAACGTTACGTAACATTTTCTCTTCGGGAATCACAACAGGTGGATTGGTCGCTATTATTTCCAATCTATTTATTCGTATTAAAGAGGGTTGATGTAAAAACATATTGAAAAGAAGCTTTGCCAAGCTATTTTCTTTGGTACTCATAACAAATAGGGTTCAAAAGTAATTTATCACTTTTGGACCCTATTATTTTTTCTTACCATCCCTTGTCGAGGAGAGAAATTATTCGTTACTGCCTATAACCTCTATGGGATTCTGTGTAACAACTCGCCAAGCGCCTATGGTTATAATGGCAGCGGTGAGCAATGCCACAAGGATAAATGAGACAGCAAACGGCCACACGTGTAATGGTATTTTTTGTGCAAAATCCTGTTGCCACTGTTCGAAAACGTATATAAGCAGTGGAATGGTGAAGATGAAACATCCTATAAGAATATATAGAAACTGTTTGTTGAACGATATAAGTATATCTTTAACAAGTGCTCCATTTATGCGACGTATGGCAATTTCGCGTCGGCGGTAGCGCGTTTCGAGTGCCACAAGTCCAAATATTCCGAGTAATGCAACTATTACAGCTGTTATACTGATGGGAATCAGTATCTCGATTATATACTGTTCGGCACTGAGCCAACTATCCTCTATCTTTGTTTTTAACTGAAAAACGGGGATAGCAAGGTTGGTATTCGGCTCAAGATTTTTTAATTCGCTCGTAATACTATTGTTTAGGTGTGTTAGATTGCACTCTTCGGTTGTTTTAATTAGAGATTCATTAAGAGGGACTTTGGGTGAGTGTATAAGTGCCAATGGTTCGATGCTCCGGTGCAGGTCGTGGTGGTAAAAGTCGCGGCAGATACCGACAATCACAGCGCGGTCGTCGATGCCTCTTTCGTATATGCGCAGCATATCTCCTATTCCGATATTAAACTCTTTTTGCATAGTCTCGTTTATAATCGCCACAGGAGCTTTCTGTATGTCGTCACTGTTGAATCCTCGACCCGATATAATATCAATGCCCATCGTTTCGATGAAATTGTGATAAACGTGTACAAAATTGAACTTATTCTCTCGTTTCTCCTTGTCGGGGTGATTGTGAAATGATGTTCTAATGAGTCCGTTGTAATTAGTGAAACTCGTGTGCATAAATGTTACCTCCTCTACCTGTTTGCAACCTTTGAATCGGTTATATACTGTAGGTAGCATCTGTGGCGTTATTTCGTACTCTATATTGTGGTGCATACCATATTGGTATATGTTGTCGAAACATATTCC
>JAGCKB010000246.1 GCA_017647725.1 Bacteroidaceae bacterium | reverse complement strand
TGTGTTTCCTTTTATCCCTCTCAATTTTGTATTCAAGCGGCATTCTCATAACACTCACATTTTTGTATTATGACACTAATATAGAAACTATTGGAGAAAAATTCAAAAAATGGGGAGTATTTTTTATTATTGGTGTCCGGTAAAACTTTTTCAGTCACTCATTTAGGCTTCGTTAATAGCACTCTGGGGGATTATTCTATTTTTATCGGACAGTAATAATTTTTTACACACCGTCTTTGGTCTTTAATTATTTTCTGAATATCGCACCTGTTCGTAAATACAATTATTCTCTATAAGCCGTTATTTGCTTTTGTAGTTCGGACTTATAAGGTCGAGTGAGTCTCTATAATAGATAGTATTTATACTGCCAAGATTAAAAAGCATATTACACAGATTGTCGGTGAGAAACGGACGTTCTACCGCCCCCTTAATAGCCTCAACAGTGGTTGGATTTTTTAATATATAATCATCGGAGCACCACACCATAAAGGGAACCTCGTACTGATATTTCAGTTTCTCGGCAGTCATAGGCTTTAAAATCGCTTTTTACTAAACTTACAGACTTTATTTTAAATTTTAAATGATATAATTGATTGATAAAAGAAAAAGTTTTTATATTTGCATCTGTAATTCGGATTTTCAAGCAAAACGAGTAATCGCAATTCGGATTTTTAAGCATATTTAGAAGCAAACAACTAATTTGTATACCAATTATGTATAAACGTATTATTGATATTAAAAATCGTCTGGACGATGCAAATTTCTTGTTAGGAGCACGCCAGACTGGCAAATCAACTCTTTTGAAGGAGCTGTTTCCCGATACTATCTATTACGACCTGCTGAACACCGATATCAGAAAAAGGTTTCAAAAGAACCCCGAACTACTTCGAGAAATGCTTCAGAATAAACCAGCGGGGACATTGGTAATAATCGATGAAATCCCAAAGGTTCCGGAACTGCTTGATGAGGTTCATTGGCTTATGACAAACAACGATATAAGGTTTATTCTCTGTGGGTCAAGCGCAAGAAAATTGAAAAAGCAATCATCCAACACTCTTGGAGGAAGAGCAATACCTATGTTCTTTTATCCATTGGTAAGTGCCGAGATTCCCGACTTCGACATTTACAGGGCAATTCAGAACGGAATGATTCCTCGCCATTATATGATAGAAAATGCGACAAGACGCTTAAAGGCATACGTTGATATTTTCTTGAAAGAGGAGATAAAGGAAGAAGCACTGGTTAGGGACATCGTTTCATTCGAACGTTTTTTGGAAGTTGCTGCAATATGCGATGGCGAGATACTGAATTACGAGAATATAGCAACCGACTGCGGTGTATCTGCAAAAACTGTTGCAGCCTATTTCCAGATACTATACGACACTTTGGTAGGATACGAAATACCTGCATACACCAAGCATATTAAGAGAAAATTAGTGCAAGCTCCACGCTTCTACTATTTCGATGTTGGTGTTGTGAATTATCTGCTAGGCAGAACGAACCTTAAACGCGGTACCGATGAATTCGGGCACGCCTTTGAACATTTGGTCATTCAGGAGATTGTCGCATATTTGGGCTATACTGAATCAACAGAAAAACTTTCCTATTGGCGAACATACACAGGTATAGAGGTCGACGCCATAATAGGTGATGCCCGTATAGCTATTGAAATCAAATCAACTGATGAGGTCCAAACCAAACATAAAAAGAATCTTAAGACATTCGCCGAAGAACATCCCGACGCAAGAAAAATCATCGTTTCGTTAGACAAAATGACTCGTGAAGCAAATGGAATAGAGATGATTTATGTGCTTGATTTCTTTAAGATGCTTTGGAGCGGACAAATAATCTAACACCAAAAGCAATGAGAGAGAACCTAAAAAGTTCTCTCTCGTTTTGTTTACCACCCGGGATGTAAAGGTCTGCCTGGGTTCAGTTCAATATTGCGGTGGTGTTTCCAATCCTCAACCATCTTCTGATATTCTATGTATCGAGAATCCGTAGACTCTACCCATTTGAGATTGTCACTATTAAAGTTGGTCGGGTTGTTATCCTTGTGGAGTATTACAGGGGATTTTAAGCTGAATTTCTCTCCATTAACATAACCGGCAGCAGCCATTAGGTCGTCCACAAAGAGGTGCCCAGACATTTTGTTGGGGTCAGATACGTGAGGAAGGGAGGGTATTCAGGATATCTAATACCTCTTGCAGGGAATAGGCTTGGTAGCAGGCCTTTGCGGGGCTGTAGCGTTGGTTAATTTTTATAAAAGAGAGCCAATAGTCGCTGAACGAGCGCAGCTGCAGCTTTTCTTCCGTTCCATCCTCGCACACAGCCACGCAACTGTTGACACCGGTCAAGGGACTCCCAGCCAAGCGATATATAAGGCTTTTTGTGCCGTTCGCAGCCGTTCTCACAGCCCCTTCGCAATGAACCCACCATTCGAGATATACTCCCAATGTGGGGTTCCTGAAGCCCGAAGTGCCGGTATAGGCAAGGACATTCTCTGCTGCAACAGGAGCAAGAAACATACGGCTGTCCTGCATAATTCGTTCACGGTTTTGGAACAGGAAGAAGGCGTTGTCTATAAAAAGTTGCTTTTCGAGGAAAACATCAAGTTCCTCTATATAATCCTTTTGATGTCCCTTTTTGCCAAAGGATAGGTAACGGCCCGTTGTGTCGAGCTCCAAATTGTTATAATCGACATTGCAGTCGCAGCCCTTTTCGCGAGGGTAGCAGTCAATTTCGCGCCCGTCGAGCAGTATTATTTTCCCTGCGGGGAAAACAACATTCTCCAGTTCACGTAGTTTTTCTTTCAATGTCATTCCTCCTTAATCTATGTAATAGGCCGATTCATCTTCCTCGCCCGATGCTTTGAGCCACTTGTTTGTGAGCGCCGCAAGATTCATTATTTTCTTGTACTCATCTCTTGAACCGTCGTAATTGTCGTTCAATTGTTTTGAGTAGGCATCAAGGGTGGCTATGGTTTGCTCCACAAGAACGTCATTTACAAGAGCGCGGTTGATGGTTTTTCCATCGCGCTGCTCCGGATCAAGCAGATAATCCACAACATCTTCCCAACCGGGATAGAAAGCCGAGCCGAACTCAATCCACTCACCTGCAAACTCGCTTGCGCCGTTCTTGCCTCTGTCATCGACTAGGAAGTCGCCGTGGCACAGGTTCTTGCAATGTGTAAGTATCACGCGTTTCTTGAAGAGCTCGCCAAAGTGTTTGGTTATCCAGGTTATCTTGTCGCTCCAAGCCGACGGATTCTTCCAGGGGGCGGTGGAGAGAATATAGACATCGTAATGCTCGCTCAGCAGTTTCACCGCCTCTATTGCGCCCGGCATAGGGTCCATAAGGGAGAAGATTCCGGGAACC
>JAGCKB010000245.1 GCA_017647725.1 Bacteroidaceae bacterium | reverse complement strand
TTATGCCTAATCTTAAAAAGTTAGAGCTGCTTAACAATATGAATGGTGATATGTCCAATTCGGCTTATAATAAGTTCCACACTCTTAATAAGACTTTGAGATTGGACGGTAACCCCAAACTTCAGGAGTTGTCACTCGAAAAATGGTATGTCGATAGTTTGGATTTGAGATATAATACCGAACTAAGTAAACTGTTTGTCGATATGCGCAGTAGGAATAATAGAGTATCTCCAAGTGTTAATACTGTAAGAAACTCCGAGGGTGTAAGTTATCTTGATGTTAGCAAGTGTACAAAGTTGTGGGATCTTAGAGTTATCGGCTGTTTCATAGAGACACTCGACCTATCCAACATTGCTACACTCGAGGTGCTCGACCTTAGAATGAACTGTCTATCGCATCTCGACATAAGTGCATCGTATAAACTGTCTGAGAATTTTGTGAAAGCGGGATTCCAGACATATAAAACGGCAAAAGGCAGAGTAATCAGTTCATATATCAAATATCTCGATGTTAAGACATTTGGTATATCAAACTCTTCGGCCGATTATTTGAACCAATCTTCGGCTAACTACAAGGCGAGATTCACAAAAGAGACCGGCAGGGATAAAGGTGTAGGAACATTGGATTCTAACCTGTATAGCTATATGTACGATGAGGCTCAAAAGGCAAAGAAGAGTGTATTCGATTGGGCTTCGGCACAGACTACATTGAGGGTGCCCGGACTCAAGATAAAGTCTCTTAAGAATCTGGATGCCTGGATGCCTAAACTTACTCTTATAGATGTAAGCGACAACGAACTTACCGAGCTCGACCTTACAGGCTTTGCCGAGCTTAAGCAGGTATATGCCAATAATAACAGATTGGCCGATATTAAGGTGCGTGGCGAGAATAAAATTTATTGGTTAGAGGTGAGCAACAACTCACTATCGTCGGTACCCGTAGATGCAATGCCTAAGCTCTCTCACCTTAAGTGTGCAAACAATAGCATAGATATTATCTATCCTAATGTAAACACAGAGCTTAATTACCTCGATTGTTCGAATAACTATCTGACCGAGCTTGTTCTCGATAAGATGACTAATCTGACGACCCTCAAATGTAGCTATAATAAGTTTACAAATGGTAATTTCAAGATACCGGCAAACGCTAACTTACAAACCTTTGAGGCAGCGGGCGCTTTGGGCGATATTGAAGAGATTGACCTTAGCTCTTCGACCAATATCAGAATTGTGAACGTGGCAAATAACCCGTCGCTTAAGCGATTGAAATTGGCTGCAACCACAAGCCGTTTAGAGGAACTGATAGCAAACAATTGTGCTCTCACAAAAATCTATAATGGAGGCAATAATTTCTCGTTGTTTAATTATGATTCTCAATATAAGCCTAAGAGTACTATGGCTTGGTTGAAGGAGGTTAACGTGGCGAATAATCCCAATATGAATCTGACCGTTGTTTACAACTATGCAAATTACCAGCGACTTCGCGCGATAGATGTCACAGGATGTAATACACTGGCTGTCTATCTGCACGGTACAAATATCAACTATCTCACTCGCTTGTGTGCAGGTGTGCCGCAAAGAACCTCGGGTTACAAGGTCGAGATAAAGGTGTTCAGCAATAACTGGTACAAGAGATGGGATGAGTGGAAGGATTATCCCGAGAATCGTCACACCACCTTTATGCGTCTTTATACAACTCCTTATCCTTACAGTTGTGTAGGTAGCTACGACCCATCGTGCCCGACAAAGGTAGAGACTATTACCGAGGACGATAAGAAACTACGTGCTGCAATGGGTGAGACCTTCTACAATCATATGAAAGAGAAACTGCGTCCCGACAGCCTCGGCTATCGTGCTTTGCACGTCGAGAATGTGAAGAACCTAACCGAGTTGCAGTGTGCAAATATGCAGATTGTCGATCTCGATGGTATTCTCAAATATATGCCTAAGGCTAAGGTGGTGAACGCTGCGGGCAATGAGATGAAGAGTGTAATACTATCGAACCTGAGTGGTGTAGATGAACTCGACCTATCGAACAACCCATCGCTCGACTCACTATCGTTCAGTAATCAAGCACAGAAGATAGCAGTGCTGAACCTGTCGCACTCTTATGTAAATGAATATGGATTGATAAATGCGATGAAGGTTGCTCACAAGGGCAAGGTTATTGCCGACGGTGAGGTCGGACCTCAGTTGCTGAACATAGCAAATAACAAATACTATAGTTATCCGCGCGAGTTGTCGCTTGTGTCGAAAGGCCGCAGCTATGTAATTTACAATCTCGAGACCGATAAACTGACAATTGGCGGAAAATCGGTTAAGTTCTTTGTCGGTAATGTCGGTTCGTATAAGGTATATAATGAAATTGACCGTTTGTATCTTGCCGATAGCAGCGAACCCATCGAGCTGATATTCAACACGGCAGATATGGCATTGTTGTGGTTGAATAAGTGGATTAACGACAATCCCGGTCGCAAGTTCACAATGAAGATTGAAACTGGCAATGCTTCAAAAGATTACACGCTTAACAGTTTGTTGTTGGCTGTTAATAATGTAACAAAGAACGGCATTGCGAAACTCGATGATAAAGTGCGCGAGGCTGCTAACAATGTTGTGTTGAAATATGCTTGGGATGGCACTGTTTCAAAAGGATATAAGTTTAACGATGTCCTTGACGATTACGACTTGCACGAGAAGATGTCGGCCGATGATATTGCAATGAAAAATGCGATGGGTGCTACTCTTTACAAGAAACTGCAAGGTGAGTATGCTGCAAAAAGAGAGTATCTGCACGTTGAGGATTTAAAGAGCGTGACAACGCTCAATTGCGAGAATTGCGGTGTTTCCAATTTGTCGAACATCCTTAAGTATATGCCTTCGGTTACAACAATCAAGGCTGCACGAAATCCGTTGCGCAACGTAGTGCTGGGCGAAAAGGGACGATTGACCTCGGTCGACCTTTCAAATGGTACGACGACTCTTGAGACTTTGACATTCAAGAATAGTGTAGGCTCGCTCGACCTGTCGAGTACAACTATTAACAGCAATGTACTTGCTGCGGCAGTGAAGAATACGACAACTACGTTGACTCTTAATGGTTCGGTTGGCATTACACCTTATATCAACGAAAAATTACAGTCGGTTAAGGATTTTAACACCAACTGTTCAACTGTGCGCATTGCAAGCTGTAAGTTGCAGACTTTGGATTTCAGAGGTACCAACCTGTATCTTAACAATGATCTGTCGAGTATCTCAATATCTAATTTAAGATTGAGAGGTAGCGGTGTACATAATATATATTTGTATTATGCCGATGTTGCTCTGAAAATGATAGCTGAGTGGTCGGCGAATAACACGCAAACAGCGGGCTCTGCTCCCAAATTTAATATCAGTTTCTACAACAGCAGTCAGGCGACTAACTTGTTGAGTACTTTCAATAGCATGGCAAAGAGTGGTAATGGATTTACTGCACAGGCTAAGAAAATTGCTGTACAGGTTATAATAAATGCAGTGAATTCAAGGTATATCTCAAAAGGTGCCAACTATGAGAAGATGCTTGCTCTGTTGAACGAACAAGGACTGGCCGATGTACAGACAGCAGAAGACCTTGAACTTAAGAATGCGTTGGGTAATACAATGTATAATAGCCTGAAGAAAAAGTATGCAAATACAAAGAATTATCTGCACGTTTCCGATGTTAAGAGTATAACAACACTTGATGCCGAGCGTACCGATCTTGTGAGCATTACCAATGCTATTAAGTATATGCCTAAGCTCACTACAATATATCTGAGATACAATGATATTAAAGACGTTGATGTGAGTGGACATAAGATTGTAATTAACACTTTGGATATAAGTGATAATACGGCGCTCAGAACATTCAATGCACGAAGTTCTTCTATACGTAATATCGACCTTTCGTATTCGTATGTAAATAGTACAATATTGAAGAATGCACTCGTTGCAAGCACTTCTAATGTGACTGTAAACGGAAATGGTGGTGTGCAGTTAGTATCACTCGATAATGTCTCGGCTAATAATTTGTCTATGCTGAGTACAAATCGTATCTTGCAGCTGAATAGTTGTACGCTTAATAAACTTACATTCGGTGGACAAGAACTTATATTTGACGGTGACCTTTCGAAGTGTAAGATTAAGGATTTTGAAATTAATCGTCCTTCGGGAAGCATTAATGTTGAATTCCACACTGCCGATGCCGCACTTATGTGGATTGAGTATTGGAGCAAGAAAGCACCTACTACAGCCTTTACCATCGAGTTGATTGGTTCTAATGCATCTAACAACTCAAAGATAAAGGCGAAGTTGGTAAGCATTAACAATACGCTTCGCCGTGGTGGAAAAATCAATGAAACCACAAGAACGCAGTTGTACGATGTTATTAAATTTGCTGTTTCGTCGTGCGGACTTAAGCAGGGTAGTATGTATGGCAATTATGTTAAGGTGATAGGTCAGTCGGGTAATAAAACAGTGACAATACAGAGTATAAGCAGCAAAATTGGTGTAATTAAGGCACTGCAAGAGATATTAGGATTATCTTTAAGTGAGGTGAGGGAGAAGTATGTAGATGTGCTCCCCTCTGTAGTAGGTAAATTCTCTTCGTCCGAGGCTGCTGAAATAAAGAAAATACTCGAAGACGCAGGAGCTGTTGTTACAGTGCAGTAGTTATATTTGTGTGACCATACCCGTAAGTAAAAAAATAAAAAAACAATATATGAAAGGATTATTCAGTTTGAAAGGAGTTGTTGCGGCAGCGGCGCTGTTAGGAGCAGTGTCGTTGCAGGCAGCAAATTGGAATATGAGTGATGCTCTGAGAATTAAGAAGCATACATATCAACCTATTGTTGTAGCAAGCGATACGGCAGTAAATGATACGGTTGATATAAGTAAGATGAGTCAGAAAGAGTATGAGGAGTATCTGCGCACTGCACCGGTGGATACAACCATACGCGACTCTGTAACAGTCGCTTTCTCGGTAAAGGTACTTGCACGTCCTAAGGGCGATAGGGTGCTGTTGCGTTGGGCTCCCGATGAGTTCGCTCCCTGGTATCTTGCCAATAAGTATGGATACAACATCTTGCGTATGAATCTTGATGATGGTGTTGTCGACACAATCAAGAAGAATCTGCTCCCGATGAGTCTCGAGCAGATGAAACTGAGTTTCGAACCTACCGACTCTTTGGCCGCAGCTGCTGCACAGATGCTCTATGGCAAGGGTAGTAAACTGAATGATGCTATTGGAGGCAGTGGTGCCGATGGTATTATGCAGGTTTACGAAGAGCAGCAGACACGCTTTGCATACGCTATGCTGCTTTCCGAGATTCGTCCCGACATTGCCGAGGCTATGGCGCTTATGTATGTCGATAAGACAGCCGAGAGAGGAGAGCGTTATATGTATGTTGTAACAACAAATATTCCCAAAGAGGAGGCTAATATGACTTATCAGGGGGTGGATGTGAAAAATGTCCCCGAGAAACCTGCCAAGTTCAAGCCTCTGATAACCGACTCTTTGGGTACCGATGGTCTTTCGATGCGTATCTTCTGGCCTATGGAGCCGGGTTACACAGTTTACGACATTGAGTGTCGTTACAATGGTGGCGAGTGGAAGAAACTCAACGAGCGTCCCTTTATGACTCTTATGACCTATGAGGACGAGAGCGTAGGACAGAATATATACGAGTACGCAGGAGTACAGCCCGGTACCTATGAGTTCCGCATCTGTGGTTACGACTCGTTTGGCGAGAAGAGCAACTATAGTGAGCCTCATAAGGTTGAGATGCCCGATGTGATTCCTCCCACAGCCCCGCTTATAAAGAATTTCTTCCTCGACCGTCCGACCGAGAATACCGTATTGGCCGATATTGTGTGGGAAAAGAGAATCATCGAGCCCGACTTTGTCGGTTACGATATTTACTACTATAACCCACAGATAGATAGTACCTGGGTGAAATTGAACGATTATACAATAGCTCGTGAGGATACAGTGTTCCGTTGCGAGGTTACCTATCTTGGTACGGGACGTGTAACGGTGGTGGCAAAGGATACATTGGGTAACTCTTCGGCATCAATGCCACAGGAGATGTTCATTGCCGATATTACTCCACCGGCTGCACCTACCAATCTCGAATATGTATTGTCGCCCACAGGTAGTCTGCTCATTAAGTGGGAGAAGAGCAAAGATGCCGATGTGGCAGGCTATCAGCTTTACTATGCCAACGACTCGACACACACTTTCTTGCAGAAAGCGGGCAAGAGCACACGAGGAACTGCTATCTTGGATACCCTTGCAGTGAACGGTGTCATACAAAGATATACCTATTATCGTGTAAAGGCGTATGATTTCTCGGGCAACGAGTCGGCATTTTCTGATATACTCACTGTGAAGCGTAAGAACTACGACCCGCCACGTCCTTGTCGTGTCGACTCGGTGTGGCAGGATACAAAGGCGGTGTATATGACCTGGTACCCCTCGTCCGAGGCCGATGTGGAGAAATTCTATGTCTATCGTCGTCTCGACGGAGAGAATATAAGTTCTCTTATAAATGTTCTTACAAAGGATTCTGTAAAGAACGGTCGTCTTTGGGTGGTCGACTCGCCGCAACCCAATCGCGAGAAACGTTATTTCTATCATATTGAGACGATGAACGAGACGGGAATAACATCGGAACCATCGTTCGAGACCTCGTTCCTGTTTAAGGGTGATATGAAACTGAATGTGAAAATAAATCTTGGAGTGAGCTATCGTGCAGATGAGGAGAAAGTTTATGTAGCTTGGGACCTTTCGGGACTGACACAGGAGATGATTGATGCAGGTGTCTATTTCTGCTTATATAAGAAGTGGGACGACGATGATATATTCCGTCATGTAGAGTCGAT